>JAGCCD010000093.1 GCA_017651785.1 Bacteroidales bacterium | reverse complement strand
TTGGAGTTGCGGGGAGCCATGAAGCAGTTGAGCCACTGGGACTGGTTGTCGTTGTCGCTGAGCCAGTTGGTGCAGGCGGCTGGGTCTCCGCTGTACTGAATCTCGAAGAGGGATTCGGGCCCGTTCTGGTGCAGTTTGCCCGTCTCGGGGTTGTACCAGTTGTCTGCATAGGCCATCTTGGAAAGGTCGTATCCATGGTTCTCGAGATCCTGGCACAGGGACACCACTTCGTCGTAGTTGCTGCCCAGGGTGAGGTATACCTTTGCCAGCATACACTCGGCGGCCTCCTTGCAGGCGCGGCCAAGGTCTGCATTGCTGTACTGCGCCTTGTAGGGAAGGCGGTCGATGGCCTCTTTTGTATCGGCGATTATCTGCTCATACACCTTTTCCTTGGGCGTGCGGGCGATGTTAAGGCTGTCCGATGCAAACAGGGGCTCGGTGCGCAGGGGCACGTCGCCGAAGAACCGTACCAGTATGAAATAGTAGTGAGCGCGGAGGAAGTAGCACTCTCCCATTAGGCGGGACTTGAGGTCGCCGTCCATCTCTGTGCCGGGCAGCACGCTCAGTGCCAGATTGGCGCGCAGGATGCCGGGGTTCGAGCGCCATACGTCCACTGCCGCGCCGTTTGCAGGGTCTGCCGTGAAGTTGGAGAGCTGGACTGTCTCTATGCCGTCGGTACCGCCGCCGGCGCCTACCGAACTCTCGCCCGCAACCACGTCTGTGGACCAGATGCGCATATTGTACAGCTTGGGCCACTGGAGAGGCTGATATGCTGCGCTCACAAGGGATACGGCGTCGTTGGAGGTGAGCTCGGATGCCGTGCCTATTGAGTCATAGGGTACCTTGTCCAGGAACTTGTCGCAGGAAACAAGGCATAAAGCGCTAAAGGCCAGTATGTAAAGTAACTTTTTCATGGCTCGTCAGAATTTAAGGTCAAGACCAAGGCTTACGGTGCGGGTTACAGGGTATGTACCCCAGTCGATGGAGGAGACACCCACCTCAGGGTCGAACCCGGAATAAGAGGTGAGGGTAAACAGGTTCGTGCCTTCCAGGTACACGCGCAGGCCGTTCAGGCCAACCTTGCGGGCGGCCCTCTCCGGCAGCGAGTAACCCAGGGTGAGGTTCTTCAGTCGCAGGTAGGAACCGTCTTCTATGTACCTTGTGGAGGGGCGGGTGTTGTTGTTGGGGTCGCCGTAAACAGCGCGCGGCATCGAGTTTGACGTGCCGGGGCCTGTCCACCTGTCCAGCACGGACGCGTACTGGTTGCAGATGGTGGACATACTGGTCATATCCACCTTGGTGACGTTGAAGATGGAGTTGCCGTATACACTCTGCAGGAAGAAGGAGAGGTCGAAGCCCTTGTATCTCAGGGTGTTGTTGAGGGATGCGATGAACTTGGGCTGGGCGTAGCCGATGATTGTGCGGTCGTCCTCGTTTATCACGCCGTTACCGGTGCCGTTGTCTATGTCGGCGAACTTGATGTCACCGGGCTCGGCGCCCACCTGGGTGGCGTAGTTGTCCACCTCGTCCTGGTTCTGGAAAATGCCGATGGCCTTCCAGCCAATGAACGCGCCTATGGGCTGTCCCACCATATTGGTGCAGAAATACTGACCGAATCCGGAGTCGTTGTAGTAGATGGCCTCGGCCTCGTCGAGCGAGATGATCCTGTTCTTGTTGAACGTGATGTTGAAGTCGGAACCCCAGTAGAAGTCGCCGGAAACTATGTTGTCCGAGCTCAGCACTATCTCTACACCGGTGTTGCGGATCTTTCCGCGGTTGGTGTAAGGCACATCGGTGTCCGAGTAACCGGTGCTGATGGGGACGGTCATCTTGACCAGCATGCCGTTGGTGTTCTTGATGTACGCGTCTACGTTGAGGCGCAGGCGGGAATCCAGGAATGCGAAGTCCACACCCACGTTGTACTGCTCCATCTCTTCCCAGTGGATGTCAGGGTTGGAGAGCTTGTTTGCCACCAGTGTGTTTACGACGTTGCCGTTGAATGAATACTGGCCGGTGTTGTAGACGGAGACGAAGCTGTAGTCGCCTATCTCCTGGTTGCCGGTAATACCGTAGCCAAGACGCAACTTCATGTAATTCAGATAGTTGGTCTTGGGGAACCAGGGCTCCTCGCTTATTCTCCAGGCTCCTGCGAATGAGGGGAATATACCCCAGCGGTGACCGGGGCCGAACTTTGAGGAGCCGTCGGCCCTCACCGTCGCTGTGAGCATATAGCGGTTGTCGTACGACCAGTTGGCGCGCCCCATAAAGGAAGCTATGGCCCAGTCGGAACGGGAGCCGTCCAGGCTTTCGATCTCCGTTCCGTTCTTGAACTGGCTGGCGCTGTCGGACAGGAAACCTTTCTTCTGTCCGTTCATGTACCAGCTGTCTCCCCACTGCAGCGAGTTACCTGCCATTACGTTGACTGTATGCTTGCCGAAGGTGTTGTCGTACGTGAAATAGTTATCGGCCAGGTAGCTCATATAGCGGCTGCTCTCCGCCCAGCGCTCGGAGTCAAGCAGGGGGTTGGGGGCCCAGTCGTACTTGGGACGGAAGCTTTCGCTTATCACGAATGTAGCGCCCACGCTCTCTACGGACTTGAACTTCAGGCCTTTTATGGGAAGGTCTGCCTCAAGGGACTCGGAGAGCAGCAGGTTGTACCCCTGGGTGGTGTTTTTGTTGATTGTGGCCGTTCCCACCTGGTTCTTCTTGTCACCCCACCAGAGCGCGTTGCCGGTAGGCCCGTTGTACGTTACGCCGTCTTCCTTGAACATAGGCAGGGCGGGAACGGACTTGAGGATATCGGACATAGAGTAGTCTCCGTTGGTCTTGTGGTCGTAGCTGAACGTGAGGTTGGTGGAGAACTTGAGCCAGCTCTTCACCTGATTGTCTGCATTCAGCTGGAACGTGGCCTTCTTGTAGCCAACGGAACGCACGATACCGTCGTGATCCGTGTAACTGCCGGACACATAATATCTGTTCTTGTCGTTGCCGCCGGAGTAGGAAAGGCCGTACTTCTGCAGGAAGGCGGGCTTGATCATCTCCTCAAGCCAGTCGGTGCCTTTGCCCAGGGCGGACGGATCTGCCCAGTCGGGGTTGAGGCCGTTGCCGGACGCCGTCATCATATCGTTGTTCAGTGCGGCGAAGCCGGCGGCGTCAAGCAGCTTGGGGATGCTGGTGGCTGCCGAAACGCCGTGGTTGGTGGTGAAGCTGATTACGCCGTCTCCGGACGCGCCTTTCTTGGTGGTCACGATCACCACGCCGTTTGCTCCGCGGGCGCCGTAGATTGCCGTGGCCGAAGCGTCCTTGAGCACGTCGATGCTTTCTATGTCGTTGGTGTTCAGCGCATTCAGGCCCATGTTCACCATAGGCACGCCGTCAATGACCAAAAGCGGGTCGGAATTGTTCACCGTGCCAAGACCGCGAATCTTGATGGATACGTTGTCCTGCGGATTGCCGTTGTCTACGATGTACACGCCGGCCATCCGTCCCTGAAGCAGCTGGCCTACGTTGGAGGTGGACTTGTCTGACAGCACCGAACTGCCCACGCTCGACACGGCGCCGGTGAGGTCGCTCTTCTTCACGAAGCCGTAACCAATGACAACCGTCTCGTCCAGCATTGAGTAGCTCTCTTCCAGAAGGATCTCGAGGAAGGACTGTCCCTTCACTGCGACCTCCAGGTCTGCATAGCCCAGGCACGATACCTGAAGCGCCTCGGCGGCCACGTCCAGGCTGAAGGTGCCGTCCATTCCCGTTACGGTGCCTTTGTCCGGATTGCCCACGGGAAGGATGTAAGCCCCTATGACAGGCTCGCCGGAGGCGTCTTTTACGACACCCCGCACGTTCTGCGCGCCGGCGGTTCCCGCGGCCAGGAAAAGGAGGGCCGAAAGGAAGACTAGAAACTTGTTTTTCATATCTGATTGACTCTTATCAGCCGCATCTTGCTTATTGCGGCGTTGTTGGTTTCAATGTTCATGTTGATGTTCTCGGGCTCGAAGGTGAGCCTGAAAACGTGCCTGCCCTGCTGGAGGGTTACGATTGAGGAGGGAGTGTATTTCCAGATGCCGAAGGCCTCGTCCCCGCACTGTGGCATCACTACCACGCCCAGGCGCTCGGTGCCGTCCCAGAGCGTGCGGATGGCGCATTTGTTCTCCGTGTTTATGGGGCCGTTGGCATTGGCATACAGGAAGTCGACTGAATAGTCTCCTGTTTGGGGGATGGTAACCGGGATAGTGACTTCCGTATTAACGCCTGCCTTGAGGGGCAGGTAACCCGCTCCCTCAAACTGTGTATAGGGCGAACTCTCAGAGCGGCCGCAACCCTCCAGAGGAATCATCATCAGGTTGCCGTTCACATAGGTGACAGGCTCCGAGGCGAACGATTCGTATCCGTTTGCTCCGACGGCAATTACCTGATACTCACCGTATTTGTCCATCTGGTAGTAGTTGTCTGCGGTCTGGCGGCAAGGCTTGCCGTCGCAAAGGATAATGTATTCCGAGGCGCCTTCCACAGCCTGCCAGTTAAGCATATTGTCACTGCGTATGCATACAGGAGTATCCGGAGAATAGGCGTTGGG
>JAGCCD010000092.1 GCA_017651785.1 Bacteroidales bacterium | reverse complement strand
CAGGTCTCCGGACTTGCCCTTCTTGGTAGTGACCACTATGACGCCGTTGGCTGCCTGCGCACCCCAGATGGATGCCGCGGTGGCGTCTTTTAGGAAGTTTACGCTCTCTACGTCGTTGGGGTTCACCATCTTATTGAGCTGGTCGCGGGTCATCGCCACGCCGTCCACTATGAAGAGTGGCTCCCGCTTGGAGTTGATGGAAGAGACACCGCGGATGAGATAGGTTACGCCGTCTGCCGTCTCTGTTACGTTGAGTCCTGCGGCCGAGCCCTCGAGGCTCCGGAGAACGTTGCCGTGGATGTTGGCCTGGTCGCGCACCGCTGCGCCGGACACGTTGGCGAAGGATCCTGCCGAGCGCTCCCTGGAGATTGTCTGATAACCGGTTATAACTACCTGCTCAAGGAACTCGCGGCTTATTTTCATCACGGTAGAGAAGCTGCGCCTGCCCTGCACGGGAATCTCTATGTCCTCCATCCCTATGTAGGAAATCACCAGCACGGAGCCGGCGGGGACGTCCAGAGCCCACTTCCCCTCCGCATTGGCGGAAGTGCCGGAGGAGCTGCCTTTTACCATAATGGCGGCCCCTTCCAGCGGCAGGCCGTCCTCGTCGGTCACTGTGCCGCTGATGTGAACGGGGCCGTTTGTCTGAGCCGTTTCTCCCTGGGTTTCTTTGGCAGCAGGGAACAGGGCGATCTGCTTGCCCACCACGGAATAACCGATGCCGGTGCCTTTCAGGACGGCGGACATCACTTCGTCTATGCTGTCCGATTCAACGTTTACCGTCAAAGTCACGGAAGTGTCGATGTTGCGGCTGTTGAATGCGAACTTGTAGTCGGACTGCCCGGATATGGATTTGAGCACATCCTGCAGCTGTTCGTTATCCGCATTGACCCGGATGGTCTGGGCCTGGGCGAGGACAGACAGAGCCAGGGCTGCAATTACAAGAAGGATTCTTTTCATTTTAGGGCGATGGTTATGTCTTTATGATCAATGGTATATGCGAAACCGTGGGTGAGCGCCAGAACGTTCAGCACTTCCTGTATGGTCTCCGTATCGAATTCGCCGGTGAAGCGTTCGCTCAGGATGGAAGGGGAGCCTACCTTGATGTTCACGCCGTACCAGCGCTCAAGCATTGGAATGGCCTCGCGGAAGGGCTTGTCGTCGAATACGAGCACGCCTTCCTTCCACGCGGTGGTATTGTTCTTTTCCTGCAGGTTGGCGAACACCTTGCTCGCCATTCCGCTCCTTACTGTTACCTGCTCCGACGGCTTTACGGTGAGAGGAACGCTGTTGGGAGCGTTTTTAAGCTCTATGCTTCCCTTCACAAGCAATACCTTGAAGTCCTCGTCCCTGTAGTTGGAGAGGTTGAACTGGGTGCCGGTAACCTTTACCGTTATGCCTGAGGGAGTTTCAACATAGAAGGGATGCTCTTTGTCAGACTCGACCTCGAACCAGCCTTCGCCGTCGAGGAATACTCGGCGCTCTCCAAGGACTTTGAGTGAACTGCCGCTGTTGAGGTTGACGGTGGTGCCGTCGGCAAGCTTCATATTCCCCTTTACGCCGTTCTCTACGCGGTAGCTTACTTCTGCCATGAGGTTCTGCTGCACCCTGGGCTTGATGAACGAGGCAATGCCAAACGCCAGCAGGGGCAGCAGCACGGCGGCTACTGCGGCGGGAATATACCACTTGCCTCGACCGGAAGGTATCTCGCCGCCCCAGAAGGCGTCGGGCATGCTTTCGAATATCTCACGGTTCTCTGTTCGTGTATCCATAATACAGATCTTAACTCTGTTTATAATACACGCGGGGGGCCGTTTACCCTAAATCAATTTTGAAAATGCCAGTTTGAAACGGCGCAGGGCAATGCCTATCCTGTATTCCACCGCCTTCTCCGATATGCCCTGCACGCGGGCTATCTCCCTGTTTTTCAGCCCTTCCTCCCGGCTCTGGGTGAATGTGCGGCCCACTTTTTCCGGAAGCGACGCCCATACTTTTTCCATCAGGGCGGAAAGGTCAAGCCCGTTGATGTATTCTTCTACCGAATTGTCTTCCAGCAGTTCCAGAGCCCTGCCGTATTCCTCTGCGGAAGGGGAGAACAGCTTGCGGTGACGAAGCTCGTTGAGCGTCTTGTTGCGTGCGATTGTGAAAACGAGGGCGCGAAGGTTCTTCTCCGGATTGATGAGGCTGCGGTTCTCCCACAGTGCCATCATGGTTTCCTGGGAGATGTCTTTGGCTTTCTCGGGGTCGTGCAGATAGCTGTGGACGAAATGCACAAGGTTAAGATACTCCATCCTGTACAGCAGTTTGTAGGAGGCGTGGTCTCCCTGCCGGATTCTCCTCGCGAGTTCCGGCGCCGCCTTCGAGAAAAACTGTGTATCGGGAACGGTCATTACTCTATTTGAAGATCCTGGATGCAAACTGATACAGTTGCTCGCGCCAGAACTGCCACTGGTGTGCGTAGGGGGCGGAGTCGAACTCGTGCCGTATGCCTTTTTGAGTGAGCATTCCGCTGAAGGCGCAGTGCCCGTCCCACCTCACGTCCTTGGTTCCGCAGGAGATCCAGAGAAGATTGAGCGATTTGTT
>JAGCCD010000001.1 GCA_017651785.1 Bacteroidales bacterium | reverse complement strand
TCTGGTCCAGGCTGGCCAAGAGGTTCTTTCTGGAGCACCAGACTCCGTAAGGCCCCGGCCACATATCGTAGCCCGCCTTGGTGGAGATGAACAGCTCGTCACGGAAAGGTGCGAAGGACCTCTTCATTATCTGCCCGAAAGTCTCTTCCGCCGAGCCGTAAGAAGGGCCGTAATTGTTTGCAAGGTCGAAGTGGACGATGCCGTGGTCCATGGCGAAATGCGCCATCTGCAGGGAGTTGGCGAAGGTGTTCACATCGCCGAAGTTGTGCCATAGGCCGAGGGACAGCTCGGGAAGAAGGACGCCGCTCCGACCGCAGCGACGGAACTTGACGCCGCTCTGATAGCGGTCCGGTGAAGGGGAGTATATCGGATTGATCATACTGCAAATATACATTTTTCTGTTGTCGTTATCACAAAGAAAAGCGTATCTTTGCCGGGTATGAAATGGAAAAGCCTGCCAGCGTTGTTCCTGTCCGTCCTTGTGCTTGCCGCGTCTTGCGCAAAGGACAACGTCATCGACAATGATTCGGACACTGCCGTGCTTCCGGGTGCAGACTTCATATTCGACGACTCCAAACTCCCCCAGATGTACGTTTCCGTAAGCGAGTCCGAATGGAACCGCTTGCTGCAGCTTTACGATGAAGAGCCCCACAACAAAACCTATGTCAAGTGTACATCGGTGTCCCTGGTACGCGGCGACGGCACTTTCTCTTGTTCAGACGTGGGCCTGCGCCTGAGGGGCCAGACCTCCCGGCGCCGTCCCGAGGGGGCAAAGGGGCAGCCTCACAAGGCAGACAGACCGGACTGGCATCACGTGCATTTCGGCCTCAACACCCGCGTCTTCGCAGACTCGGGAAGTTTTGCCGGCGTGCGCCGCATCAACCTGAAATACGCAAAGGAAGACCCCTCGTACGTAAGGGAGCACTTCTGCTTTGATATGCTTTCCAGATACGGCATATGGACCGCTCCAAAATCGTCCTGGTGCAGGCTGTACCTCAACGTGGGCAATCATTCTCCGGCATATTACGGCGTGTACCTGATGATGGAGTCCATAGACAAGCAGTACGTCAAAAGGCGTTACGAATTCGGCACGCAGGAGGGATGGCTCTGGAAGTGCGCCTGGGGTGCCAACCTGCGGGACACGGACGACTGGCGTTTCCATATGGACGACGACTCCCCAGACACCTTCGCCTACGACCTCAAGGACGACGACCCCCGGAATTTCGAGGCGGCAAAGGCGCAGATCAAGGACTTCATAAAGAATCTGAACACTCTGAAGGGCGCGGAGTTCTACAACTGGATCCAGAAGGTGTGCGACGTAGACCTGCTGCTCAAGACATACGCCGCCCTGGTCGCCCTGGGCCACTGGGACGACTACTGGAACGATATGAACAACTTCTACCTGTACTTCAGCGGCACCGGCACGCAGGATTACAAGATGTATATGCTTCCCTTCGACCTGGACAACACCCTTGGCACTTCCCACAACTGCGGCGTGCAGCACGACTCCGGCAGGCACGACCCTTATAACTGGGGCTTGAAAGAATGCGTGCTGCTGTATAAAATACTGGAGGTAAGCGACTTCCGGGACAAATACACCCGTTATCTCAAGGACTTCGCCTCCGTAGACAATCCCTGGACCGGGCAGCAACAGAGCGCCTCCCGGATACGGCAATGGCAGGGATTCATCAGTCCTTTCCTGAGGAACGACACCGGAGAAGATATGGTAATCCGCGACGCTCCGGCGTCCTGGGGCAATCACCACGAATACCGGCTCCTGGAAGACGGTCCCAACAACTGGTTCAAGGTAAAGGCGGAGTCCATAGCCGCCTACTGCGGAAAGTAATCAGAGCTCCTCGTAATCGAAGCCGTCAAACACCGCCTTGCCGCCTATGCAGTAAGGCCCCACGGTTACGCCCGTAAAGCCGCCTGCCATCTCCGTGCTTAGGAGTTTGGAGTCCAGACGGGCAATCTCCGATCCGTCAAGCAGGAACTCATAATGATCGCCGTAGGACTTCACGTCCAGACGGGCACCGGAAGCGCGTACGGGCACTGCGGCCTCTTCGTGAAGAATGCTGTGAAGCCTTATGCGCACCACAGCTTCCGAACGTCCCCCGGCGCGGCGGACAAAGAATTCAGCGTGCCCGTTATGTGTCTGATACACAGCTATTCCAGCCTCACCATCCCCCTGCAGGGCAACAGTGGTTCCGAATGAGCAGACGGCGGCTTGCTGGCGCCTCAGCAGCGCGGTGGGATGCCATCCGCCCCAGTCGAAGCCGTCGCCGTTTCCCGTGAGCGTGAGCTTGCCCCCGGAAGCGCTGTAGTTGCCTTGAACAGGATGCTGGATATGCATCCATTCCGGGCCGATTTCGGAGAAATCATAGTGCTTCCTCACGGGCTGCGGCTTTTCCGGCACCGCGCTCATCAGAACCTGCATACGCTCGGCGACTGGCTGCCCGCCGTTGACTACAGGCCATCCGTTCTCCCAGGTGACAGGCGCCAGGAAGGTCTCCCGTCCCAGGTGATGGAAGTCTCCGGCATAACGTCGGTAGGCAAGGAAGACGGTCCACCAGCGGCCGTCCGCGGTCTGGAAGAAATCGGCGTGGCCGGTGCCCTGGATATTGCTGTCCTGCGCCGCGAGCGAGCAATGCGTGAAGATGGGATTGGCGGGGTTCTCCTCGTACGGGCCGTAAATCTTGCGGCTGCGCGCGACCGTGAGCCTGTGCGCCAGTTCTGTGCCGCCCTCGGAGATAAGCAGGTAGTACCAGCCGTCGTGCCTGTAGATATGCGGGCCTTCGGGGAAACGGCCTCCGGTGCCCCTCCAGAGGGCTTTCCCGGGACTGAGGGTGGCGCCGGTCACAGGGTCTATCTCGCAAAGGGTGATTGTATTGTCGGGATTGGAGACCATATAGCACTTGCCGTCCTCGAAGTAAAGCGACGGGTCTATTCCCTGCTGCTCCAGCCATATGGGCTCG
>JAGCCD010000091.1 GCA_017651785.1 Bacteroidales bacterium | reverse complement strand
ATGACTACCAACCCGTTACGGGTCTGTACGGCGAACATGTCCTCTATCGTCTGGAGGGGAGCCTCACTGAGGTTCAGGGCCTCGGCCTTGGCCATCTTATTGCCACAGGAAACAACGAGGATAGCCGCCGCAATAACGACAGCTATCCATATAGGTCCGGTATTAAACCTTGCCGCTTTCACCGGGGAATTACTTCCTGGTACGGACGGTGGTGGTGGCGCTCATGCCGTTGCAGACCACCCTGTAGCTCTGACCGTCGATAACATTGTACATGAATGCCTCGGCAGCCTCGGGGAAGTAAACGGTGTAGGTGTTGATGAACCTCACGCAATCCTCTGCGAGGGATGCATCGGCAGCTTTCGCCTTGTTGAGATAGTCGACGGCAACCCAGTAGTGGGTACGCTTCTCGACCTCGTCGCCACCGCAAGAGGTGGAACCCCAGATGGTTCCTATGAGAAGGTATGCCTTGCCGGCGAGAGACTCGTCCATTGAAGGAACCTTGCTTGCGGCCTCGAAAGCGGTGGATGAACGGCCGTTCTTGAAGCAGTAGACGGCAAGCTCGTACAGGTAGGAAGCGTCGGTTGCGACGTCTGAGTCTTCACGGGCTATAGCCTCCTGCATATATTTTACGGCGTCGTTCACGTTGCCCTTTGCGGAGTGCAGTTTGTAGAGGTAGTATGCAGCGGCGGCCGAAGGCTCAATGCGGTACATTGTGGTAACTGCGTTGAGGAACAGGTCGTTGTTGTTGCAATCCTCGGACAGGGAGAGCATCTTCACGATGTTGGTAGCAAGGGCGAGGTCGTTGGGGTTGGCCTCGTAGCGGGGGCCGTACAGTGCGAGAAGGTCGTCGCAGGAAGCCACCTTGCTGGAAATGAAGAGGTTCTCTATGCTGGTGCGGAAGTCTGCAATCTGCTGCTTCTCCACATCGGACGCGGGGGTGATGGCGTTGAGCATCTCAATGTCGCGCTGATACAGGTTGAGCACGTCCTCGGTGCCGAGCTTGCCGGCTCCGTAAAGGTCTACGGCAGCCTTGAAGTCGTTGAACAGGACAGAGGCCTTGGTGTCTGCACCAAGTGCGGCTATAACGCCTTCGTATATGTCGTACACCCTCTGGGCGTCGTCTTTGATATACTTGGCGGCATAGGTTGCCTTATTGTTGAGGGCGGTTGCAGCGTACTTGGGATAGTACTGGGCCCTCTGGTCCTGGAGCGTGAGGAGGGTGTCTACCAGACCTGCCACCACGACAGGGTTCTTGGCGTTCTTGGCGATGAGCCTCGATACCAGATCGGAACCCTGGATGAGAAGGTTCTGGCTGCAGGTAGGAGGGCAGATGATGTATGCCTGGCGCCAGTTGGGTATGGCGTCGTCATAGTTCTTCTGCTTGTAATACTCGGTGTAGTAGGAGAGATACTTAACGCACTCTGCTGCGTTCTCTCCGTACTTGCTCATGTCTTGTGCGGAGACTCTCGCCACAGGGAGAATCATCATCAGGCTGAATGCCAATAAAACTAACTTTTTCATATCGATCGGTTTTTAATCAATCATAGGAGAACTTTTGGAACCAGATGTCAAACAAGTTGAATCCGACGGAGAAATTAAAGTATGTCTCGCGAACCAGTCCGTCCTTCAAAGAACCCCTCTGCCCAAAATCCATGCCAAAAGTGATTCCGTTATACCAGCGGAACACGGGAAGGGTGGCTCCGAGGGTGATTCCGTATGAGTTTATGGGGGCTCCGTCCAGGAGGTAATACTCGTTTTTCCAGTATGCTCCGGCGCGGTATGCTATCTTGCGCCAGTAGTATCTTATGTCGTTGCGGTTGGGTACCAGTTCGAAGCCGAGCCTGTAGGCCTCAGACACCGATGTGGTGAAGGAGGAGCGCCCGGGGCCGGTGGTAAGGTTGCCGGTAAAGCCCTCGGTCTTGTCCATTCCGCTTTTGCGCCAGTCTGAACGGGTGTAGTCTAATTCGACCATAAATTTGTCTGCATAGCGGAAGCAGAGGCCGATGCCCTGCTCGCTTGCAAGGCTCACCGCGCCGGGAACTGACAGATTGTGATACAGGGTATCGGTTGCGGCGGTTCCGGTAGAATAGCGGTAGCTCTCTACCCTGCCGAGCAGCTTGGCGGGAGTGCGGTATGTGGCTCCGAGTGTGAGGGATGCGTTTTTGCCCAGGGGCTGCTCGTACTGAAGGCCTACCTTGCCGGCGGGGGCGTTGATCTGTATGGTGTGACCGTTGGTTGCTCCGTTGTAGGAACTGTTGGAGAATGACTCAGTGAAAGACTTCTGGATTTTGCCGAAGTTGTAGATGAACTGGGCGCCCACGGAAAGCCTCTTGAAGAATGTGACACCGGCCCCTGCAAAAGCCTGGTAAACTCCTCCCCTGCCGGCTGCGGTGTATGATATATTGCCCGTGCGGCCTATTATTGAAGGGTCTGTGACGTTATAGCTGTAGCCGTAACCGGTGCTGCTGAGCGGCGTTACGCCCAAGGACATTGCAGAAGAGCGCCAGATAGGGAACGTGATAATGAGGTCGCCTATGTTCATAGTGTTGGAGGCGGACCTGGAGTTTCCCTGGCGGAAGATCTTGTTGTCCTGGAACAGCGAATAATCTGCCATAAAGGAGAGGGAGTCCCTTGCGGTGACGGCGGCGGGATTGAGGGGATTGATAAAACGGTTGTTCCTTGCGGCGATACCAACTCCGCCCATCGACTTGTTGTATGCGGTTCCCGCGGTTGCCATATCTCCTACGCCGAAGATGGAATAGGGCGTATAACTCCCGTATGTCTGAGCCCCAAGGCCCAGAGAACAAACCGACAGCAGCACTGCCGGCAACAGGAATTTACTGAATATTCTTTTTGACATATTCATCGGTGATTATGGCCATTCCCATCAATCCGAGGTTACAAACTGCAAAGATGGAGTTTTTCATCCGCTTGGCAAAATAAATTGCGTCTCCGCCGGTAAAAATCACGACATTTTCCGGAAATGACCTGATGTATCCCTCCATTTCAAACATTATACCCGAAATTACGCCGGACTCGATGGCCGACTTTCCGGAGGTGCCGGGAAATTCCACTTCAGAGGGGATGCTCAGGAGCGGGAGGGCCTTCGAGTAACGGTTAAGGGCTTTGAAACGGGTGAGGCATCCGGGAGAGACGTTTCCGCCGAGGTAATTGCCCGCGGCGTCAGTGAAATCTACCGTAAGGGTGGTGCCGAAGTCGAATACCGAGCAGGGTTTGCCCCTGAACAGATACTTTGCCGCCACTACCGTGCAGGCCCTGTCGTACGTGAGATAGTCGGGCATGCCGTAATCTGCAAGGACGCCGGGGTGGGCGGGGTCAAGCAGGAGGAGGTGCTGGCAGGAACGTTCAAGCACGGGAAGCTCGTCGTCTTCTATCCTGCGCACGGAAACTACCGCCATTACGGCAGGCAGTTGCTTCTCCGTTATGGAGGAAATGAACTCCATTATCCTTTCTCCCTGGTAACGGATGGTCTTTCCGAGGACGGAGCCCTCGGACCATGCCGCCTTAACGGCCGTGTTGCCAATTTCTATCAGGAGATTAGACATCTGCTATGGTATAACAAACTTACAAATTTAACAAAATTATTCCAACTTGCTCAGTATTAGACGCGCTTTTTGCAGCGATTCCACGCCTCTGGACATCAGTTTGAGCTTTCCGTTGCTCTGCTTGAACTCAAAATTCCACGCCCTGGCGTTCACCCTGTCTATAACCCGCTTGAAGGTTTCTGAACTGTAGTACGGAGACATCTGGTTGTCTATGAAGAAAGCAATGAACAGGCCGTTCTTCACGACTATCTTCTCAAAGCCCAGGCGGGAGCCGGCGTTGCGTATCTTAACCACCTCGAACAGATTCTCTATTTCGGGACCGAATCGGCCGAAACGGTCTTGCAGACGGGCTTTGAAAAGTTCTATCTCCTTGTCTGAACGGAGGGCGTCCAGATGCTTGTAAATCCTTATCTTCTCTGCAGTTATGTCTATGTACGAGTCTGGAATGAGGGCTTGCTGGTCCGTCTCTACGGTGCAGTCTGTGGTATAGACGCTGCGGTCAGTACGGACTGCAGTTCCGGCCTCTATGCCCAATTCCTCCATAGCCTCGGAAAGTATCTTCTGATACGTTTCAAAGCCCATATCGGAGATGAAGCCGCTCTGTTCCGCGCCAAGCAGGTTACCGGCTCCGCGGATATCCAGGTCCTGCATCGCTATGTTGAAGCCGCTGCCCAGGTCGCTGAACTCCTCTATGGCCTTGAGGCGCCTGCGGGCGTCGTCGGTAAGGGTGGTAAGAGGAGGAACTATCAGATAGCAGAAGGCTTTGCGGTTGGAGCGTCCCACGCGTCCGCGCAGCTGGTGAAGGTCGCTTAGACCGATGTTCTGCGCCTGATTGATGATGATGGTGTTGGCGTTGGGGATGTCGAGTCCGTTTTCTATGATGGTGGTGCAGAGCAGCATGTCGTAATCGCCCCTTATGAACTCCAGCATACGGTTCTCAAGTTCCTTTGATTCCATCTGGCCGTGTGCAACGCAGATTTTCATATCGGGAATGAGGCGGTGGAGGATTTCGTAAATGGCAGGGAGTTCCTCTACTTTGTTGTGGAGGAAGAATATCTGGCCGCCCCGCTTGAGCTCGTAATTTACGATGCTGCGTATTTCATCCTTATCGAACAGAATAATCTCCGTCTGGATGGGGATACGGTTGGGCGGAGGGGTGTTGATGATGCTGAGGTCCCGTGCTCCCAGCAGCGAGAATTGAAGTGTACGGGGGATGGGAGTGGCCGTGAGCGT
>JAGCCD010000090.1 GCA_017651785.1 Bacteroidales bacterium | reverse complement strand
TTGGAGGAGAATACCCTCACACAGCAGGAACAGCAGGAGATAGCAAAGGCAATTCCCGAGGTAACGCCCTATGACGTAAAGCAATACCTCGATTCCTCGTCGGTAGACCGACTCCCGGTAGTCCCCATCAAGTACAAGATCAGCCAGATCTGCATCTATCCCGACCGCGAGGCCGCCGCACTTGCCGTCAAGGAGCGCCTCCTCAACATCCGCGAGCGCATAATCAACGGAGAAAAGTTCTCCACCCTGGCCCGCCTGTATTCGGAAGACACCGGCAGCGCCAGAAAGGGCGGCGAGCTTGGAATGATGTCCAAGTCCCTCTTCTGGGCGCCTTTCTCTGATGCCGCAATGTCGCTGCGGCCCGGTGCAATATCCCAGATAGTGGAAACGCCGGACGGATACCATATTATTGAGGTCCTGGAGAAGAAGGGCGACATGTTCAACGCCCGCCATATCCTCATGCGGCCCCAATACACAAGTGAAGACCGCCAGAAGGCGTTCAAGACCCTGGACAGCCTCAAGACCGCCATTTCGGACACGCTCATATCCTTCGAGATGGCTGCCCGCTTCTATTCCCAGGATCCCGCAACACGCACCAACGGCGGCCAGATGGCAGACCCCGGTACCGGTTCCGCGTATTTCGAGATAGACCAGATCAAGCCCCAGGATTATGCCGCAGTGCGCTACCTTGAGCCCGGTCAGATCTCAGACCCCGTAGAATCCCTCGACAACGAAGGCCGCGACGGCAACCTCGTATACAAAATCCTCCGCCTGGACAAAATAATCCCTGCACACACTGCAACTTTCGAGCAGGACTACACCGAGCTCAAGAACGACGTCACCCAGGCCAAGCAGATGCAGGCCATAGACAACTTCGTAAAGGAAAAGATAAAGACAACCTATATCAGAATAGACCCGCTGTTCGGGGACTGTGATTTCGAACTCGACGGATGGAAGGCAAAAATAGCCAGAGACTGATTTTCATCGCCGCCCTGATCCTCTTCATGGCGCCCGCGGTGTTTTCCCGTTCCAAAAAAGAGCGGGAAGATGACCTGGTGCGCCTGATGAAGGCGGAATCCATCGAGCTTCTTGAGAAAAACGGCCAGCAGTACAGAAAGGCTATCGCCGCCACCTTCCTTCACAACGGAACCTATCTCATCTCAGACACCGCCCTCTGGAACACAACCACCAAGAAGATCAACTGCTGGGGCCACGTAAAGGTAATCCAGGACGAGACCATCCTCACCAGCGAGAAACTGGACTACGACATCGACGCCAACCTCGCCATCTTCGAGGGCTCGAGGGTGCAGCTGCAGAACAAGAAACGCAACATCCTCCGCACCAACAACCTTACTTACAATACCAAAGACAGTATCGCCATATTCAGCCGCGGCGCCGCCATGCGCGACGAGAACGGACAGCTGATAGAGAGCACCATAGGCAACTACGACTCGCATCGTAAGGTTTTCACCTTCAGGGAGAATGTGCATATGTTCACAGACTCGGTTTTCATGCGCACCAGCGTGCTGATGTACGATTCCGAGCGCGAATATGCCACGCTCCCTGCCTATGTAGACTTCTGGAAAGGCGTCAACATGCTGTCGGCGGAGGAGGGTTGGTACGACAGGCCCACAGAGACTTACTTCTTCCGCAAAAGGGTTCACGGCCTCACCGATGCCCAGGAAATGTGGGCAGACACTATGTATTTCTTCCGCAACACCACGGACATGCTTCTGCTTGGCAACGCCCAGGTGCAGGATACGTCCAGGGACGTTGCGGCAATGGCAGACCGCATCCACTATCGCGACTCCATCCGTGAGGTGCACCTCAGCCGCAACGCCGCCGCAGTTCTGTTCTCCCAGAACGGGAACAAGCGGGATACAATTTACATAGGTGCAGATCACCTCAAATACCGTCACACCCGTTTCTGCGACATCCCAGATGGCACAGTAAGCTCCTGCAAGTCCAGGCTGTCAGACATCCTCACGGACGCGGTTGCAGAACTGAGGAAGAAGAATGCAGAGGCCGCCGCCAAAGCCAGGGCAGAGGAAGAGAAGAAAAAGGAAGAGATGCGCAACCTGCTCAAGGGCGGTGCGCAAAAGCCGCAGAAAACAGCCCAGCCGGCAAAGCAGAATCCGGAGCAAGAGGCTCAGGAGAAGCAGCAAACCCCTCAGGCACAGACAGATACCGTACCCGCGCCACTCAGCGACGTGCTTGCTTCCATAGACAGCATGGCCCAGGCAAGCAGGCCCGCAGTAACGGATTCGCTGTCGTCCCCCAGCATCTCTGATTCCCTGGGAATGGGAATGCAGGCGCCCACAGACTCAATGGCCCTGGCAGATTCCCTTGCCGCGGCAGACTCAACCGCAATCCTTCCCCCGCCCGACACCACCCGCTTCGGATTCGCAACCGCCGTCGGACACGTAAAGATATTCCGCCGTGACATCCAGGCCTGCTGCGACTCAATGGTCTACTGCGACCTTGATTCCATCGCCCGCTTCTACATAGATCCCATAGTCTGGAACGAGGGCAACCGCCAATACACCTCAGACAGCCTCTTCGTCCTTGTGGGCGGAGGCGGCGCGCGCAAGGCAAGCCTGCAGGGCAACGCCTTCGTAATCACCCAGCACGACGAAATCTGCTACGACCAGATAAAAGGCGCCGAGGTAATGGCATACTTCGACTCCACCACCAACACCATCCTGAGGTTCGATGCCCTGGGAGGCTCCGCAGCCCTCTTCTATCTGGAAGAGAACGGCGTGCTGGCCACCGTAAACAAAGTGGAGTCCAAGATCCTCTCCGCCTGGCTCAAGGAGGGATCCATAGACCAGGTATACTACTTCGAGTCGCCCAAGAACAACGCCTACCCCGTCGTGCAGCTGCCACAGGCAGACAAGCAGATGAAAGGCTTCAACTGGAACCCCGACCTCAGGCCCACGCGCCCGGAAGACGTAACCCACATCAAGCTACGTCCCTCAACCAGAAAAGCCTTCAGGGCAAAGAAGCAGCCCGACTTCCCCCAGGCAGCCAAATACTTCCCCGGCTACATACAGGGCATACGCAGGGAAATAGCGGTACGTGACTCCCT
>JAGCCD010000089.1 GCA_017651785.1 Bacteroidales bacterium | reverse complement strand
TTTGTACTTCTCGTACATTGAGGCGGCGTCCTGATAGTTGGTTGCCAGAAGGATCTTGGGACGGCTGCGCTTTCGCTGGATCTGCTGCTGCTCGTTGAGGGCGTCCTTGATTGCCTCCGTGTTCTGCTGCAGCACCATACTGTACAGCGCCTGCAGATAGGTGGAGTAATACTTGATGGAGTCTTCTACCAGTAGGATGGCCTGCACGCCGTGCTCAAGGATGTCGGAATCTGCGTTGAGCGAGTCTTCCAGGAGCTTGATGATGGCGATGATGAGGTCTGTATTGTAGTTCCAGCAGAATACGTAATCTATGCTGCTGCAGGCGGTTTCTTCTATGCGGCGATAAATTTCGCGGGAGAAGGAAGAGAGAAGGACCACCGGCATTGCGGGGTCGTATTTCTTGGCTGAGTCGGCAAAGTCGAACACGTTCACCGAGCCCTCGTAATACATAGTAAGGGCTACGTCGAAACGCTCCCCTGCTGCGAGCCTGTCAAGAGCCTCGGCGGTGCTTGCCGCGCGGTGCACGCGGGGCGGGTTGCTGAGGTTCAGGTCGGCGTACTCGCGGGCTATCTGGACGTCCAGGCGGCCGTCTTCCTCAAGGGAGAAGGAGTCGTAACTGTTGCAGACCAGCAGAATACTACGTATCCTCCTAGACATGAGGGTTTTGTTCTCTTCCATATAAAGTGGTTCTAAAAGTCTGACATACGTGACACGGGGGCCACGTCAAGAGGGGTGCGCTCGCCTGCCCTGTAGTGGAACCAGCCGGCTATGGCGATCATTGCGGCGTTGTCTGTGGTGAACTTGAAGGGCGGGAGGAAAGTGCGCCATCCGCGGCGCGCGCCCTCGGCCACCAGCCTCTGGCGCAAGCCGCTGTTGGCGCTCACGCCGCCCCCTATGGTGATGTCCTTTATTCCGGTCTGCTTTGCCGCCTTTATGAGCTTGTCCATCAGGATGTCTATGAGCGTCTTCTGGAACGAGGCGCAGATGTCTTCCTTGTTGTTCTCCATAAAGCCGGGATCCTTTGCCATCTCGTCCCTCACGAAGTACAGGAGGGACGTCTTGATGCCGCTGAAAGAATAGTCCAGCCCGGGGATATGGGGTTTTGCGAACTTGAACCTGAGGGGGTTGCCCTGTTTTGCAAGGCGGTCTATTATGGGGCCTCCGGGATAGCCCAGGCCCATCATCTTGGAGCATTTGTCGAACGCCTCCCCCACCGCGTCGTCTATGGTCTGGCCCAGGATGGTATAGTCCAGAGGGCCGTCTACCCTGACTATCTGCGAGTTGCCTCCGCTCACCAGAAGGCAGAGATAAGGGAATGAGGGCTCCCTCACCTCCTCTCCGGGACGGCGTATGAAGTCTGCCAGCAGGTGTCCCTGCAGGTGGTTTACCATAACTATGGGGATGTCGAGAGCAAGGCCCATAGCCTTGGCGAAGGAAGTGCCCACAAGGAGCGAGCCCAGAAGGCCGGGGCCGCGCGTAAAGGCGATGGCCGTAAGGTCCTGAGCCTGCACGCCGGCCTGCGAGAGGGCCTCGCTCACCACGGGCACGATATTGAGCTCGTGGGCCCTGGATGCAAGCTCCGGCACCACTCCCCCGTACGCCTTGTGAACGTCCTGAGATGCAATGACATTGGAGAGCAGCCAGCCGTCTTTGATGACGGCGGCCGAGGTGTCGTCGCAGGAAGATTCTATGCCGAGTATGATGTCTGCCATTCAAATATGCCTTTGCGCCCCGCAAATTTAGCAAATTATTGTTAAATTTGTAGGTTTAACAAACCATTAGGCGTTATCGCAAAGGCTAGAAACATAATCGCCCGCATAGTGGGAGTCCTGGTTCTTCTGTTCCTCGCGCTCACTTTCGCCGTGCAGCTGCCTGCAGTCCAGACAGCCCTCGCCCGCTATGCCGCCGGCAAGCTCAGCGAAGGCATGGACGGCCGCGTAGAGATTGGCTCGGTGCGTCTGCATCCTTTTAACGCCGTAACAGTCAAAGACATAGTTATTCTTGACGACAACCCCGCCCCAGACATCTACGGCCGCGGCTCCGGCTCTATAGACACCCTTGGCAGCATTGGCAGCCTCTCCGCCACCATCTCCCCCGCCGCGCTCCTCAAGCGCAAGTATGTGCGCCTTGACCGCGTAGACGCCAAAGACGTCAACTTCAACCTGGTAATAGAACCGGGCAACGAAAAGGGAGGCACCAACCTCACCCGCGTCTTCCACCTCTACGGCGGAGAGAGTTCCGGAATGCCGTTGGACACCCTGTTCAGCATAGGCCGCGCACAATTCACCAACGCCCGCTACAGGATGATCAACATGGGGCCCAACCCCTCGACGCCCAAGCACGGCATCAATTACGAAGATATGGATCTCCGCTTCAACCTTACGGGGCACGACGTAAGCATGCACGGAGGCCGTATGCACGCGGTGGTAGACCATCTTGACGCCATAGAGAAGTGCGGCTACAACATCCTGGACGCCAGCGGCTCCTGCGCCGTTGGAATGGGACACACCAACATCCGCAACTTCCGTCTTAAAGACGCCGCCGGCAGCAACATCCGCCTGCCGCGCTTCAACCTCAACTACGAGGGAGACCCCTCCGCCTGGAGCGACTTCCTGCACAAGGTAGAATTCGACGCCTCCATAGCCAGGGGCAGCCATCTGGTATTCCACTCAATTGGCAACTTCTCCGGAGACACGTTCTACGGAAGCCCTCTGGCACTGGACATAGCATCGTGCCGATTCACCGGCCCAATAAGCAACTTCAGGATATCAGACCTCACCTTCACCGGCCCGGACTGCGGAGTCTCCGGCACCGTAAACGGCACAATGAGCGGTATCCCCAGTACTTCCGATATGCGCGTGAACGCGCAGATCTCAGACCTCTCCTTCACCACGGAGGGCCTCACTAAGCTCCTTGCAGACGTAGGCGCAAAGGCGGACCTCAAATCCATAGCACCGCATACCACTTTCACCGCCAACGGCACCCTGACCGGCCCCCTGAACGCCCCCGTGGCAGATCTTAACCTCACTTCCGCCATAGGTTCCGTCGGCCTCAAAGCCAGCGCGCAGAACGTAACGGACAGTTCACGCCCCATAGAATTCAAGGCCACGGCAGATGCCGACCGCCTGAACCTCGGCAAGATAATCGGCGCCAAGGAGCTTGGCCGCAGCGACTTCACCGCCCAGATCTCCGGCACGCTTGACCGCACGCCGCGAATAACTGTAGACAACCTCACCATCCCTTCCATAGAGGTGCTGGGCTACGACTACCACGACCTTGAGATGGAAGGCTATATGATAGGCTCCAACGCCGTGGCGGCCTTCCGTTCATCAGACCCCAACGCCGTCTTCGACCTGGCCGCCAACGTAGACTGGAAGGAGAAGAACGCACGCATAGAAGCAGAGATAACTGAATTCGACCTGGCCGCCACCGGCATAGACCGCAGAGGCGGCAAGTCGCTGGTTTCCTGCAGTATAAGCGGCGAGCAGGGCTTCCGCGAAGAGGAACCTGCGCGCGTGTTCGTGACCGGCCTGCAGCTCACCAGCGACGAGGGCACCTTCGACCTCGGAGACATCGAGGCCCAGGCCAGGAGCAACGACGGAGAACTCACCCTGGTGCTCAACTCGGACATGTTCGACGCCAAATACAAGGGCACGCCCGACTTCGGCTCGCTTGCCGGCGCCCTCCGCAGCAATACGCTGGACAACACCATCCCCGCCTTCTTCAACCCCGAGGGCAAGGAACCGGCGGCGCCAATCTCCAAGAACACGTCCCTAAGCGCCGTATTCCACAATACGGACGGCCTGCTGGCGTTCCTGCTTCCCGGTCTCAAGATAGGCAAAGAGACCGCCCTCAACATAGACGCCGGCACGGACGGCAGCATACTCGGCTACATAACGTCGCCGTCGGTGGAGTGGAACGGCATCAGCGCCAAGTCGCTTGACGTGGCGATAGGCAACCTGGGCGGCAGTCTTGACGGCACCATAGACGCAGACCGCATTAAGATAGGAGACTTCGGCCTCAGCAAGGCTTCCTTCAGCATCTCGGCGGCTGATGACATGCTGGGCGTAGCCGCCACTTACGGGAACGCGGACCTGCTTGAGGGCGGCGGAGAGCTGTTTATGGACGCAGAGTTCAGCCGCACCCCCGGAGACTCCCTGCAGATCGCCGTAATGACACTCCCCTCGCAGATAGACATAAAGTCCAACACCTGGGAGCTCGGTCAGTCCCTCATTATGCTCAAGGACGGCCGCGCATACACCGGCGGCCTTGCCCTCACGTCAGGAGACCAGAGCATCTTCCTGCAGGGCGGAGTGAGCCGGGAGGCGTCCGACTCTCTCAGAGTCAGCTTCAACGAGCTTGACGTGGACATCGTCAACGCCTTCACCGGCAATATGCTGGGACTCAAGGGCATACTCCAGGGAGACGCGGTGCTTCAGTCGCCCTTCTCAAAGGAACTCGCGCTTTCTGCCGGGTTAGACCTCACCGGCCTGGAGTTCTCCGGCGTAGAGGCGGGAGACATCTCCCTGAACAGCAAATGGGACGACGAGGCCCAGGCCATCGCCTTCAACCTGTCCAACCTCACGGACGGCATAAAGGGCCTTGACGTCACCGGCAGCTACGGTATGAAAGACGGAGCCGTAAACGCCACCGCCGTGTTCGACGGTTTCGACCTGGGCGTGGCCGCGCCTTTCATAAAAGACATCCTTCCCGAGATAGGCGGCAAACTCACCGGCACCATTACCGCAGGCGGCAGCACCAAAGACCTCAAGCTCGACAGCGAGAGTATGCGGCTGGACGGCGTGCGCTTCCGCGTGGGCTACACCAATGTTGCCTACACGCTTGACGGCACCCTCGGCATTGCAGACAACATAGTAACGTTCAACAACATAGGCACAAAGGACGACTTCGGCGGCATAGGTGTCCTCACCGGCACACTTGCCCTTGGAGACTTCTCCGCCCCCACGCTCAACGCCTCCCTGCAGATGAACCGCCTCAAGGCCCTCAACGTACCTATGGGAGAAAGCGGCATAGGCGTTTACGGAGACCTCGCAGTGTCCGGCCTCGGCCGCGTAACGGGTCCCTTCAGCGACCTGGGCGTGAACGCCTACATCAGCACCGCCGGCGCCGGCTCCGTAAACGTTCCAATTTCGTCGTCGATGGCCGCATCCGGCGGAGACCTCCTGACCTTCGTCTCTCCGGAATCGGACAACAGCGACGCAAAGGCCGACCCCAAGCCTACGCGCAAGGGCAAGCTTACCGTTCACGCAAGGGCGTCCATCAGCCCCGAGGTTACGGCCAACATAGAGATAGACAAAGACTCCGGCCACGTGCTCACCGCCGCCGGCTCCGGAACTGTAGTGTTCGACTTCAACACTGCCCAGTCAAAGGTGCAGATCAACGGAGACTACCTGATAGACAAGGGTAAGTACCTGCTGAATATCCCCGGCATAGTGAGCAAGGAATTCGAGATCCAGCAGGGCGGCGCCCTCAGGTTCAACGGAGACCCGCTGGAGAGCACGCTCGACATCAAGGCTACCCACAACGTAAAAACCACGCTGGGAACGCTTCTGGCAGACTCTACCGCCGTTTCCACCCGCCGCAACGTGGTGTGCGGGCTGAACATCGGCGGCAAGTTCCGCAGCCCCGAAGTGTCCTTCTCCATAGACGTTCCCGACCTGGAGCCCAGCACCAAGATGAAGGTGGAGGCCGCCCTCTCCACCACCGACAAGGTCCAGAAACAGTTCGTCGCCCTGCTTCTCTTCGGCACCTTCCTTCCCGAAGAGAACGCCGGCATCGTGAACGGTTCCAATATGATATACGCCAACGTGGGAGAGATAGTTGCCGGCCAGCTTAACAACATACTGCAGAAGCTTGACATTCCCGTCGACTTCGGCTTCGGCTACCAGCAGGACAACGCCGGAACCGATTTGTTCGACGTAGCCGTATCCACTCAGCTGTTCAACAACCGCCTGGTTGTGGGCGGCTCGGTGGGCAACAGGAAGTACAGTACATCCAAGAGCGCCAACGGCGACATTGTGGGAGACCTTGACATAGAGCTCAAGCTGGACCGCAGCGGCGAGCTCCGCTTCAAGCTCTTCAGCCATTCGGCCGACGAGTACACCAGCAGCCTGGACTACTCGCAGCGCAACGGCGTGGGTCTGTCGTACCAGAAGGAATTCGACAAGTGGAAGAACTTCTTCAAAGACCTCTTCACGCCACGCAAGCGCAGGCAGCAGCAGACAATTACAAGACGGGAGATTAAACGCATAGAGATACAATGACGTCAACTCTGGAACTTACGGGAATGCGCTTCTACGCGTATCACGGCTGCCTTCCCCAGGAGAGGCTCACAGGAACGGAGTACCTTCTGGACTTCCGCTGTGAGGTGGACACCCGCAGGGCGGAGGCCTCCGACGACCTGGCAGACGCGCTTGACTATTCGCGCGTGTACGCCGTAGCCGCTCAGCAGATGGAGACCGCGTCCAACCTCATAGAGCACGTGGCGGGCCGCATCGCAGACGCGCTTCTGGCAGAGATTCCGGAGCTGAAGCATTTCGAGCTCACTCTCAGCAAGAAAAATCCACCGGTTGGAGGAGAATGTCAATGGGCACGGATAACCGTAAGAAGATAGCCTTCCTCACGCTTGGCTGCAAGCTCAACTATGCGGAAACCAGCACCTACGAGCGCGGTTTCCGGCAGGCGGGGCTTGAGGTAGTGCCGTGGAGCGTCCCCGCCGACGCCTATCTCATAAACACCTGCTCCGTCACCGCCACATCCGATGCAAAGTCCCGCAACCTGGTGCGTAAAGTACTGAGGGTCAATCCGTCTGCCATAGTCGTGGTAACCGGTTGCAGCGCCCAGCTCCGCCGGGAAGACTACGAAGCCATCCCCGGCGTGTCCCTGGTGTTCGGCTGCTCGCAAAAAGCTTCCGTGGTGCCGGAAACCCTCGCGCTGCTGGATGGCCGGTCACAGCCGGCCATGACGTCTTGTGAGAGCGCCGTCTTTGGCGCCTGGAGCAGCGGGGAGCGCACCCGTTCGTTCCTGAAGGTGCAGGACGGATGCAACAACTACTGCGCATACTGCACTGTGCCTTATGCACGCGGAGAGAGCCGCAACATTCCCATCTCCGAGTGCGTAGAGAACGCACGCCAGATTGCCGCGCTTGGGGTTAAAGAGATTGTGCTCACGGGCGTGAATACCGGAGACTTCGGCCGTACCACCGGAGAGTCGTTCCTTGACCTTTTAAAGGCGCTCAACGGGGTGGAGGGCATAGAGAGATACAGGATTTCCAGCATCGAGCCCAATCTTCTCACTCACGAGATCGTGGACTGGACGGCCTCGGGCACCAAGTTCCAGCCGCATTTCCACATTCCGCTCCAAACCGGATCCGACGTCCTTCTGCAGAAGATGGGAAGGCATTACGGCACGGCAGATTTCGCTGCACTGATAGATTACGTCCGCCACGCTTTCGAGGGGCCGGGCAAGCCGCTGGTCTTCTTTGGAATAGACGTAATGGTGGGGCTTCCCGGAGAAACTCCCGAACTGTTCCGGCAGACATATTCCTTCCTTGAGCAGCGCGTGCGTCCGTCGTTCATACACGTATTCCCCTACTCCCGCAGGCCGGGCACGCCGGCAGCCTCAATGCCCGGGCAAGTGAGCGAAGCCGTCAAGAAAGAGCGCGTCGCGGCGCTTGAGGAGCTGAGCTCCCGCCTGCACTCGGAGTTCATAGAGGCAAACCGCGGTGTGCGGGAAAGGGCCCTTCTTGAGTCTACTGAGCACAGCGGCTATATGGAAGGATACACTGGTAATTACATCCGCATCAGAAGGCCCTGGGACCCGTCCCTGTGCGGAAAGATCATAGACGTAACGATATGAAAACCAAACTGACTATACTCGGATCGGGCACATCTTCCGGCATACCCATGCTGGGATGTACCTGCCCCGTGTGCACTTCTTCCGACCCTCGCGACAACCGCCTTCGCGCTTCCGCCCTTGTAGAATACGGAGGCCTCACCATACTTGTAGACTGCGGGCCCGACTTCCGCCAGCAGGCCCTCCGCGCCGGCATCGTTCACCTGGACGCCATCCTCCTCACACACAATCATATGGACCACGTTGGAGGACTGGATGACACGCGCGCCCTCAACCTCTGCGAGAGCCGTCCCGTAAACATCTACTGCGAGAAGTACGTGGAAGAATCGCTCCGCCATATGTACGCATACGCCTTCGCGGAGCCCAAGTACCAGGGAGCGCCAGAGTGGCATATGCACACCATAGACGCCAGCGGCCCGTTCAAGGTGTATTCCAACGCCGGAGACGAGGTCATAAAGTGGGAAAAGGGATTCGGATACCGGCACCTTGGCAACAGCGGAATGGAGGGCGCCAGCGTGGAGGTAGTCCCCATACAGGGCTGGCACCACAAAGTCAAGAAACTATCCGTTCTTGGCTACCGCTTCGGAGACAT
>JAGCCD010000088.1 GCA_017651785.1 Bacteroidales bacterium | reverse complement strand
TCTCGTCATAACGGGCCATAAAGTCGGGCTGGCCCATATGGGTGCCGTTCCAGGTGCCTGCGCTGATGTTGAACAGAGGCAGCAGGTCGCTGTTGAGGGTGAGCACGAACGGATAGAAGGTGTGCGAAGTGTAGACAGTGCTGTAAGGGATGGCGAGGATGGCCTCTGACGAACCCTCGTTCTGGATGGCGAAGTTCTGCGCGTAGCTGTTGGTGAGCTTGAAGTGTCCGCCGTCTATGATCTCTTTGCAGACCTGGGCGGCCTCTGCCCACTTCTCTGTTCCTGTGAATACCTTGGAGTTGATGTACAGCTTGGCCAGAAGGAACCTTGCCACGTCTTTGGTGACACGGCCGTACGTAGAGGCGGAAGGGGTGTCGATGAGGACGCCCATGCAGTCCTTGATTTCCTGCTCCATCCAGGCGCACATCTCGGCGCGCTGCTTGACCTCGGGAAGGGTGGTAACGGTCTTGTCCACGGAGAAGGGAACCTGTCCCCAGAGGTCTACGGCCATGAAATAGTAGTATACCCGCAGGATGCGGCACTCGGCTATGTTGCGCACTACGGTCTCGTTCTGCTCAAGCTTGCCAAGTTCGTAGATGGCGTCGTTGCAGGCGGAAATTCCGTTGAAGCAGAAGTCCCAGCCGCATCCCACAAGCTTGTTGCTGGTGGTGATGTTGTGTGTCTGGAGCTCTACGTAACGTTCCTCGCCCCAGCTCTTGTCCCAGGACTTGGGAACGGCCATTTCGTTGCCTATCTGAAGGACGAGGGTCCAGTAGCTCTGCTCTTCTCCCCAGTTCTGAAGCTTGGTATAAGGCCTGGAAGTGTACTGTGCAATCACTTCGTCGTGCTTCATGAACTCGTCTTTGGATATCTGTGAGTACAGATGCTCGTCAAGGTTGGTGCAGGCGGCGGCTGCCAGCGCTGCGAATGCTATAACAATGTACTTTTTCATGGCCTTAGAACTTTATGTTGGCACCCAGAGTGAACATCCTGGTACGGGGGTAGTAGCTGGTGCCCTCGATACCCGGGGTGAGGCCGGACAGGCGAACCTCGGGGTCTACGCCGGTGTATCCGGTGATGCAGAGGAGGTTCTGGCCGGTGAGATAGAGACGGAGGCCCTTGACGTACTTGCTCTTGAAGGGAGCGTCGTAGGAGAGGGTTACGTTGTCGAGCTTGACGTAGGTGGCGTCTTCGAGGCAACGGTCGGAGTAGACCACCTTGCCGGTGTACTCGGTGTATTTAAGCCAGGATGCGAGGACGTTCTTCTGACCCAGTTCGCTGATGTTCTCGTAAAGGGCGCGGAGCTGGTTGAAGGCCTTTCCGCCGAACGCTCCGCGAAGGGTCGCGCTGAGGGTGAACTGGCCGAATCTCACCGAGTTGCTCCATCCAAGCGTGAAGATAGGATAGGCGCTGCCCAGGTTGAGCCACTCGTTCTGGTCTATGTTCTGGAGCTTCTGGTTGCCGTCTCCGCTGAACTTGGTGAAGTGGGGGCCGTAGAAGGTACCGATGCTCTCGCCCTCTATGAGGCGCTGGCAGTTGGCTCCCAGAGGGGTGCTGAGCCACGCGATGCGGTATTCCTGACCCTGGAACTCCTCGTTGGTGAAGGAGATGAGCTTGTTGCGGTTGAGCGAGAACACGAGCGAGGTGTTCCACTCTATGTCCTTGGTCTTCACGGGGTCTCCGAAGAGGGTGAGCTCTATACCGCTGTTGGAGATTGATCCGACGTTGGTGAAGTACTGCTCGTAGTCGTACGGAGGTACGGGCACCTTGTAGTTGTACAGCAGGTTGGTGGTGAGACGGTAGTAATAGTCGATGGCACCGCCGAACCTTCCCTTGAACAGGGAGAAGTCCAGACCCACGTTCCACTCGTTCTTCTTTTCCCACTGAAGGTCGGGATTGGCGTTGCTGGAAGGAGCGTATGCGTTGGACCATTTGCCGTCGTAGTAGAAGTAACCCACGGGCTCTACGCGGAGGATGGACTTGTAGTTCGAGAAATCCTGGTTGCCGGTCATACCGAAACCTGCCCTGAGCTTGAGTTCGTCAACCCAGGTGAGGGACTTCATGAAAGGCTCCTGGGAGATGCGCCAGCCAAGGCTCACTGCGGGGAACAGCGCCCATTTGTTGTTTGCGCCGAAGCGGGAGGAGCCGTCGTAGCGGAGGGACAGGGAAGCCATGTATTTCTCGGCGTAATTGTACATTGTACGGCCGAAGAAAGCGACGTAGCGGCTGCTTTCCCTCTCGGATGACATTTCTCCCTTGGAGTTCTTGATGGCGCTGCCGGCTCCGATATTGTTGGTCTTGAAGAAGTCAAGGTCGAAGCCGTAGTTGGACATATAGCTGCCGCTGGAGCCGAGCTCCTGGAAAGCGTAACCCGCGACCGCCTGGATATGGTGGTCTCCGAAGGCCCTGTTGTACTGCAGGGTGCTCTCGTACTGGATGTCGGTGTCTTTGGAGTTGGATATTTCTGCGGTGCCGCGCTTGCCGGTTTCTCCGGGATAGTAATGGGTGCGGTAGTCGCGGTTTTCGTAGGTCTCCTCTCCGTAGCTCACGAAGTTCTCCCACTTGAGGCCCTTTACGGGAAGGATGTTGAGGGTGATCCTTCCGTTAACGCCGATATCGTTCACGTCGGTCTGGCTGTCGCGCTCGTTGAGCATTGCCACCGGGTTGTAGTAGTCCATCGACTCGGTTTTGGTGAAGTAGCCGCCGCCTGCCACGTTGGACTCGTCGTAGATGGGCTCGGTGGGGTTGTGCAGGAACGCCTGGCGGAAGATTCCATAGCGGGCGCCGCTGTATTTGCGCTTTACGTAGCTGATGTTGCCGTCCAGCACTATCCAGCCCTCAAGGGCCTCCTGGCGGACGTTGGTCTTGAAGAGGTACTTGTTGGCGTCGTTGTTCCTCAGGATACCCTGGTTGTTCTCTATGTTGATGACGGTACGGTGGCTGAATTTGTCCGATCCGCCAGCGATGGCCAGGTTGTGCTTGTGGCTGATAGGGGTGCGGGTCACGGCGTCGAACCAGTCGGTGTTTGCCCCGTAGAGCTTGTTCTTGTTCTCGGGCCTGTAGGTGTTGATGGTGTTCTCAAACTGCTCGGCCGTCATGGGCATTGCCCTGGACCTTACGGTCTGCACGGATACCTGACCCTCGTAGGTGACGGAGGTGGTGCCGGCCTTTGCCCTCTTGGTGGTGATGATGAGGACGCCGTTGGTGCCGCGGGTACCGTAGATGGCGGCTGCGGAACCGTCCTTCAGGACGTCGATGGATTCCACCTCCTGGAAGTTGATGGTGCGGATGTCCGCGCCCACCACGCCGTCTATGATGATGAGCGGTCCCTGGCCTGCGCTGAGGGTGTTGGTACCGCGGAGCAGGATTTCATAGGAGCCGTTGGGGTCGCCGCCGTCGGGGTTGGTGACGCTCAGGCCTGCCACCTTACCCTGCAGCATTCCGGCCGCGGAGGAGAAGGCGCCCTTGTCGAAATCCTCGCTCTTGAGGCTTACCACGGAACCTGTTACCTCTTTCTTGGTGGTGGTGCCGTAACCTATGGCCACCGACTCGTTGAGCATCGTGGCCTCGGAGGGTTTCATTGTAACATTGTAGACGGAGGCGCTGCCCACGTTGAACACGTAGTCGTCGTAACCGAAGTAGCTCACGGTGACGTCCCTGCCCACGGGAGCGCTTACGCTGAACTTGCCGTCCATATCTGTGATGGCGTAGGCGTTGGTGCCTGCCACTATGACGGCGGCACCCGGAAGACCCTCTCCGTTCTCGTCCAGGACGGTTCCGGAGACGGTCTTCATCTGTGCGAAGGCGGTGGCGGCGGTAAGCAGTGCCGCCAGGGCCAGTATAACTCGTTTAATCATAGGATGCTTAGTTTACATTCCTGCTACTACCACGCAGGCGAGACCCGCGATGAAGAGTGCGAACATAAGGGCCAGAAGGCCGTAGACGCCTTTCTTTGCGCCTTTGAACTCCTTCCAGATGAATACGCCCCAGATTGCTGCGATCATAGGTGCTCCCTGGCCGAGGGCATAGGAGACTGCGGCTCCTGCCTCTCCTGCGCTGATGTAGTTGAGGGAGGTACCGAGGGCCCAGATTGCACCGCCGAGCATACCCACCAGGTGGGTCTTGAAGTTGCCGGCGAAGTACTGCCTGTACGTGACGGGCTCTCCCACGAAGGGCTTCTTCATCACTATGGTGTTAACGATGATGTTGCTCAGGAACACACCAAGGGAGAAGATGACCATTGCGGTGTAGGGAGTGAGCTTTCCTGCGGCGGGAGCGGCGAAGTTGTCAAGGTCTACGCCGTTGTAGACGAGGGCGGAGAAGAAGGACATGATGAGACCGGCGAGCACGGCGAGGATGATGCCCTTGCGGTTCTGCCTGGGATCCCTCTGCTCGTTGGAAACTTTGCCGGACGCTACTCCGTTGCATATTACCGCGAGAACCACCAGTGCTACGCCTATCCATAGCAGGGTGGTGTTCTGTCCGGCTACGGGGTGCAGCAGAAGGTTGTTAAGCACGCCCATCACAAGAGCGATGCCCACGCCCAGAGGGAATGCCACCGCAAGGCCCGCTATGGAAGTGGATGCGGAAAGGAGGATATTGGAAACGTTGAACACAACGGCGCCGAGTAGTACCCAGCCGATGCTTTCCCAGCTTGCCTGTCCGAGGTCCTGGAGGAAGGGACGTCCCTCGGCTCCGATGGATCCCGCGGTGAAGGCGAGAAGCAGGGAGAACAGGACCATGCCTATTACATAGTCCCAGTAGAACAGCTCATATCTCCAGCTCTTTGCGGCAAGCTTCTGGGTGTTTCCCCAGGAGCCCCAGCAGAGCATGGTAATGAAACAGAAAATGACTGCAAGTGTGTAACTGCCGACGATAAACATAGCATTATTGGGTTAAAGGTTAATTTCTTTACGGTAGGGAATTGAATTCTGTGCGCCCATCTTCTGGACGGTGAGGGCCGATGCCGCGCAGGCGAACCCGGCCGCCTCCTTGAGGGTCTTACCCTCGGAAACGGCGACGCAGAGGGCTCCGCAGAAAGTGTCTCCTGCGGCGGTGGTGTCTACGGCCTTCACCTTGTGGGCGGGAACGATGACGGACGGGCCGTCCTCCAGGATGAGGGCTCCCTTGCTTCCCATAGTGACTATGAGCTTGCCGACGCCCTTGGCTTTCATTGCGGCGCCGGCCTTCTCTGCGGAGGCGATGTCTGTCACTTCTATTCCGCTGAAAGAAGAGAGCTCTGTCTCGTTGGGGATGAAGAGGTCGATGTACCCGAAGAGTTCCTCCGGCAGAGGGCAGGCGGGAGCGGGGTTAAGGACCACCGTGGCGCCGGCCTCGTGTGCGGTCTTTGCCGCCTTGAGAACCGAAGGAATGGGAGTTTCAAGCTGCAGGAGCAGGATGGAGCATTCCCTGAGATCTTTCTCGCAGGAGGCGATGTCTGCCTCGGTGAGGTCTCCGTT
>JAGCCD010000087.1 GCA_017651785.1 Bacteroidales bacterium | reverse complement strand
GGTAGTTCTCTGCAAGCCTGAAGAGGGGGAACTCGAACCAGCGGCGGGCGCCGGCGTGATAGTAGAATTTGGTGGGAACGCCTATTGAGCGGCCTTCGGTTGCGCGGGACATCCTTTCGGCCACGTTTTCGTTCTCCGTGAAGCTGCCCATGTAGTAGATACCCTCGTTCCAGCGGGAGTCGCCGTCGTTGGAGCGGCCGTACTTGCCGGGGACGCAGATGTCTACGCGGAAGCGGGGCTCTATCTTGTCGATATTGGCGGCAAAGTCTTCGATGGGGCGCGGAGCGGCTTCGCCGACCCTGGGCCAGTCGATCTCTCCTCCGTCCTTATCCCTGTAGAGACGGACGAAGTTGGTGAGCACGCCGCGCTGGGAGCGCTCGCCCGGATCGCAGTATGCAGACCAGTTGTAACCCTCGGTCATGTTGTTGTAGACCTGCTGGTCGGACTCGATCTTGAACGCGAGGATTATCTCCGGTCCGTTGAGCTCGGACACGCCGCGGCCGTAGTCGTCTATGGCCTGCTCAAAGTCGTTGCGGTTGCCCTCTCCAGCGGTGAAGATGAGGTGCTTGCCGTGCGCCTTGCCCCAGTTGATGAGGGCCAGATGCGCGTCTATGGCGTCCTGATAGCGCTTCTTGTCGTAGCCGCCCAGCCAGATGAGGTTCTCGTCGCCGTCGAAGGCTATTCCGTACTCCTTGGGATAGGACTGGGTGGAGTTGAAGAGCGGACGGGAGGCGAAGGTGAGTACCCTGGCCCTCATCGCCAGAGCGGCTCCCTTGGTGAGCCTGCCTTCCCACTTGTCGCCGCATCCGGGTTCGATGTCGAACCAGCTGTCGGGGAGACGGTCTTCCGCTTCTTTGATAAGCTCAAGAGTGTAGTCAAGGGTTTCCTGAGCGGTGGCCCTGGGGAAGTTGATTTCGTCTGTCATGTCGTTGGCCTGGCGGACAATAGGAACGCCGCCCCAGCGCTGGAACATACCCATGTATCGGTAAGCGATGAGGCCGTAGGCTTCACCCTTCATATATTCCTTCATCGCGTCGGAAATCTCGCTGCACTGGTCTATGTTCGCGATAATGATCCAGCAGGCGCGGATGACTTCCCAGTTCTCGTTGAAGTTGGCGGGAGCGCCCTGGAACTGTCCGGATGCGTCCAGGGTGGTGCTGGGGCCGTTGACTACCAGGTTGTAGCCAGCGTGCCAGCTGTATCCGCGGGTGATTTCTCCGGAAAGGGACGCCAGGGTGCCGTGGTTGATTGACCAGCCCTCGGGAAGACCCTCGCGAAGGCCGCGGTGATAGGCGCGCCAGAGCATGCCTTCCGCGTCCTTGCGGTTGGAGAATACGTCTTCAAGATAAACGCTGCCGGTGACCTCGGGCATTTCCAGGAACATGTCGCACGCGGTCGTACCCAGCAGAGCGGTGAATATCAGAGCAATTATTGTAGTCTTTTTCATATCGTTCTCCGTTTAGAAGTTGATATTCACACCAAAGTTCACAGTCCGCGTGAGCGGGAACACGTAGGAGATGTTACCCTCGGAGCCGCCAAGGTTGTCCTTGGTTTCCGGGTCTATTCCGTAACGGCTCATCTGGTCGAAGAGGGTAAGGAGGTTGTTGGCGTTGGCATACAGCCTCAGGCTCGAGATCCTGGCTCTCGCAAGGAGAGGGGAATTTGCGGGGAAGGTGTAGCCAAGCTCTACGTTCTTTATGCGCAGGTGGTCCGAAGACAGGGCCCAGAGGTCGCTCTTGGGGCCGAAGTCGTAATGGTCCTGGCTGGCGTCGTATACGGCGCGCGGATAGGTGATCCTTTCTCCTGCGGCCGCTTTCTCGGGAGTCCAACGGCCCTCGTACTGCCACAGGAAGGCATTGCCGGCCCTCTTGAAGAAGGGGCTGGTGATACGGGCGACGTAGTAGGTACCCATTCCCGTTCCGGAAAGGATGACCTTTAGGTCGAAGCCCTTGTAGCTGAGGCCGATCTTGCCGCCGAAGTTGAGCAGGGGACGGTTGGGGTAGCCGATGGGCGCCTGGTCCTTGCTGTCTATCACGCCGTCTCCGTTGAGGTCTACGTACTTGATGTCTCCAAGGGTGACCGCGTTGGCCGACTGGGAGAAGTACGGGCGGTTGTTGAGCTCTTCCAGCGTGTCGTAGAAGCCGTCGGTCTTGTAACCGTAGTACTGGCCGATGCTGTGTCCGGTCTGGTTCATCCAGTCGTAGGGGTTGGGGGCCTCGGCCATCTCGAGTATGGTGTTCTTGGCGTAGGTCACATTGCCCTCGATGAAGTATCTGAAGTCGCCGGAGCGGTCGTTCCAGCCGAGCACGAGCTCGTAACCCTGGTTCTTCACGCGTCCCACGTTAACAGCGGCGGTGTTCCAGGAAGGGACGCCGAAGGTTACGGGGATGATGCCCAGGGTGGTGAGGATGTCGCGCCGGTTCTCGTAGAAAACATCGGCGTTGAAATAGAGGCGGTCGCGCAGGAACTTGGTTTCAATACCGGCGCTGAACTTCTCTGCCTTTTCCCAGGTTACCTGAGGGTTGCCCAGAGCGCCTTCCGCAGATCCGTAATAGATTGTGTTGTAGGTGCCCGTGCTGGTTCCGAACTGGTAGTAGTTACTCTGGAGCGATCCGGAGCTGGTTGAGCTTGTGAAGCTGCCGGGACCCATGTTGATGGAGTATGTTCCGGGGAGATACAGGAAGCGCTTGCCACCGATCTGGTCGTTACCCACAAGACCGTAGCTGGCGCGTATCTTAAAGAAGGTGAGGAAGTTGTTCCGGGGGAAGAACGGCTCGTTGGTGAGCACGTAACCCACGGACGCTGCGGGGAAGAAGCCGAAGCGCTTGTCTTTGGCGAAGTTCTCCGTTCCGTTATATGCGAAGTTGAGCTCCAGCAGGTAACGGGTGTCGTAGTCGTACGTTACGCGGGCGGAAGTACCGATAAGTCCGCTGGGGGTGTTGAAGCTGTCGCTCGGCATGGTGTACTTGGTGGCGCGTCCGAGGAGCAGGCCACCCACGTTGTGCTTGCCGAATACGCCCTGGTAGTTGAGGACGACGTCTGCGTAGAAGTCTCTCATACCGCCCCAGGAGCCGGAGGAATAGCCGTCGGCGCCAACCGTTCCGCCGAAGAACTCAAGCACGTTGGGGTCTGTGAGGCTGCGGCGCACGGTGTATCTGGGAATGGCGAACGACTGCACCGCGACCTTGCTGTAGTTCTCCTGATAGCGGACGCTGGACTGGATGTCGAGGCCCTTCACAAGGTAGGAGAGGTCGTGGCGCAGGCGCATCGTAACGTCTACGCGCGTATTTGAAGTGGTGCCCTTGGAACGGCTCAGGAGGGCGGGAAGCCAGCCTCCCGTCATCTCGTTGTCCGTACGCTTGTGCAGGCCGTCCTGAACGGAGTTCTGCGGATAGTCGAAGTCTACGATGAGCTTGTCGTCCAGGATCATGCTCCTGTTGGTGAACGGGTTGCCCTCGTAGATTATCTGCATTATCCCGCTGTAGCGGCTGTACAGGGAGCCGGTTCCGGGACCGGAGGTGGAGCCGAACTGGCCGCTGGTGTTGACGGAAAGGGTGGTGTTCTTGAAGATGTCCACGTCTATGTTGGCCCTCACGTTGTAGCGCTGGTAGCGGGAGCCGGTCTGAACGCCGAAGTAATTGGCGTTCTGCATGATGGACTGCTGGTCGAAGTAGTTCAGGGAGACGTAGTACTTGACCCTCTCGGCACCGCCGGAAACGCTTACGTTGGCCGACCACTGGGGAGCGATGCGGCTGTAGAGCTCGGCATACGCGTCAGAGGTGCCGTAATAAAGGGCTTCGCTGTTGAGGAGGGACTGTTTCTGCGCCTCGGTGAGATTGGTCATAGCGGCTACCTCGGCCGGGGTGAAGTCCCTGTTGTTCTGGAACTTCCACAGGTCGTCCTCCGTGAACAGATAGTTCATAAGAGGAGTGCTGCCGTAACCGTCGACCTCATTCATGATCGCCTCGTTCCTGAAGAGCGCGTACTCGTAGGAGGAGAGGCCTCTCTGAACGTTGGTGGCACCGGTGAGACCGAAGTTTCCGGAGAAACTCACCTTGGGTCTGCCGGCCTGGCCGCGGCGGGTGGTGACGATGATGACGCCGTTCGCGGCCCTGATGCCGTATACGGCGGTTGACGAGGCGTCCTTAAGAACGCTTATGCCCAGAATGTCATTGGGGTTCATTGCGTTGAGGATGCTCATCGCCTGCCTTGAGGGCTGCTCGATGCCGTCGATGACAATCAGCGGGGAGGTGTTGCCTGCGTACGAGGAAATACCGCGGATCGCTATGTCTGCAGCATCCTGGCCGGGCTCACCGGAAACGGTGACTGCGCTAAGGCCGGGGGTGATACCCACAAGCGCAGATGAAACGTTTGCAACCGGAGCCTGAAGGACGTCGTCTCCGGTAACGGTAGCGATTGCACCGGTAACGTTGACTCGCTTCTGGGTTGCAAAGGCAGTGACAACGGTTTCCTGAAGCAATGTGGATTCTTCCTCGAGGACTATTCTGAGCGGCCCGGACGAGGTCGCTTCAAAAACATAGTCCGTAAAACCGATGCAAGAAACCACGAGCGTAAGGCCCGTTCTAGTTTCAAAGGAGAAACGGCCGTCAAGGTCCGTAACTACACCGTTGGTGGTGCCCTGCTCAAGGACACTCGCACCGATGATGGGCTCTCCGGACGTGTCGACGACGGTACCCCTTAGTACCAGCTTCTGCTGCCGGGCGGCTTCCTGACCCCAGGCTGGAGGAGTGGAAAAGACCACGCCGCACAGCGCCAGAGCGGGAATTGCGAGGATGCAGAAAAACAGTTTTCTCATACCGCGTTAATTATTAATGGTTTTTAGTTGCTTGTGTTAACGCAAATATGAAGAAACATTTTTGCTACTACATACCCATTATTTCCAAAAAAAATCTATTTTTGTCCAAACAATCTGCTATACTGTGAAAAAGTGTTTGATTTTATTCAGTCTATTGCTCCAATTTTGGACTTTAAGCGCTGACGGCTATTATTGCAAGCATATCGGCATAGACAACGGCCTGTCCCAGTCTGCCATAACCACTATGGTCTATGACGGAAGGGGCGCCCTCTGGATAGGCACGCGCTTCGGCCTCAACGAGTACAGGAACGGCAAGCTCCGCGCCTTTCTGGATGACGGAACCAACAAAATACAAGGAGCTTACATATATTTCCTGCACTGTGATTCGCAAGGCACCCTCTGGACCTCCACAGACAAGGGTCTTTTCCGCTACGATCCGTCCGCGGACGCCTTTATTCTGGTGAGCGACAGCCAGGCAACCTGCGCGGTGGATACAGAGTCCGGCATTTGGTTTGGCACTCACTTCGGCGTAAAGTACTATTCGTTCCAAACCGGAACCCTCAGCGGAGAAGACTCAGAGGCTTATACAGACTACCAGATGTTATTCTTTCACGGCGGCAGCCTCTATTGCCTTGATAAAAGAAACGGTCTGGTGTGCCAGGATAACGGACAGTTTTCTGCAGTTCCCTTTCCGGAGTTGGAGGGCAATACCGTTATGGCCTCCGCAGTAAGCGGGGATATTCTTTATCTGTCCCTCCTTAACTATGGCCTTATAGAATATAACATAAGTGAGCGGAAGACCGTCGGCGGTGTAAAGGGGCTGCCGCAGGAGCCGCTCCTGGCCCTGATGGTTATGGACGGCAAACTGTGGATGGGCTTTGACGGCGCCTGTGTCTGGCTCATGGACATAGAAAGCGGGAACATAGAGCCCCTGAGCCTGCAGCCGGCCCAGTTCGGCGGGCACATTCCCCTGTCCGTCACGTCCCTGTACAACGACCCGCTCGGCAATATATGGATAGGCAGCGTGCGCTTCGGTCTCACAGGCCTCAAACAGTCCCCTATAAAAGCTTACTCCCTGTCCGACGTCAATCCGGCGGCAGAAAACGTCATCATAAGCGTCTGCCCGTCGTCGGACGGCAACATATACCTTGGCACAGACGGCAGCGGCATCTGGAAATACACCCCGTCGTCGGGCCTGTCATTCTTTGCCGGAGACGACGACCTCAAGGTCACGTCTATTGCGGATTTCGACGAAAAGTCACTCTGCATCGCAACATACAACCGCGGCTTCTTCCTTTTAGACCGCAAAACTTCCCGGCTCCGCCCGTTCATTCTTGTTGATGAGAAAACGAACACCTACGAGTGCTACAGCAGCAACTCGCCCACAATCTACGCGCTTTCGGACGGCCGTCTCCTCTTCCTGGCGGTCGATACCTATATTTATAGCCCGCAAAACCGCAGGTTCGAAGTCCTCACGGACGAGACCGGCGGCGACGGAGTGGAGCTGGTAGTTTTAGGCACCGCCGGGAACGGCACTGTTTACGCTTACTCGGGCGAAGGACTGTTTACTTTAAATACGGAAAACAAAACTATCAACCTCCTCTATCACAGCGACGTAGAGAGCGGCAGCGTGAACACCGCAGCGTATCACGGCGGCCTTATATGGTTCGGTACAAACTACGGTCTGTTCTCCTTCGACCCCAGGAGCGGCGAGGTACGCAAGATCGACTCCGGTCTGTTCTCAAGGGTGAGCTGGCTCCAGAGCAACGGCGCCGACATACTCTGGATAGCGGCAGACAATACCCTTTTCCTCAGCAGGAACGGAGTAATTGAAATGACCGGAGAGAACAGGGGCGTGCCCGCCAACGAGCTTCTTGCCGGAGCCAGCACTGCAGACGGTACCGTCTACCTTGGCGGCACCGCCGGTCTTGTGGAGATAGGCGCGGACTGCTTTTTCTCCGAAGTGGAGAACAAGAACGTGGAGCTGCAGGACAAATCTTCCGGTTCCATAAAGCTCCCGTACAACTACAAGTCGCTGCAGATCAATGTAAATCTTGCAGGAGCAGATCCATTCGAGCGTGTACTGTACAGATATATAATTACGGGCACGACGGAGATCAGGGCCGAGTCGTACGAGCAGAGCATCTCCCTGCCGGCGCTCAAACCGGGCCACTACAGGGTAAACGTATCATACCTCAAGTCCGACGGCTCCTGGAGCTACCCGCAAAACGTGGCTCAAATCAGGGTCAAGCAGCCCTGGTACGCCTCTACGCTGATGATTGCGGGATACATCCTGCTGGGCATGGGCATACTTATATTCGTGGTAGACTGGATAAGCCGCAAGAGGCTGTCCGCCCTTGAGGCTGAGCTCCGTGCCCGCGACGCCGTGTTCACAGGCAAGGTGGAGGCATTCATAGACGAGCATCTCTCCAACCCCCAGCTCAGCGTGGCAGACATCGCCAACCACATGGCTATGAGCCGCGCAACCCTGTACTATAAAATGAACGCCTCGTTCGGCAAAGGGGTTGCGGAGGTGATAGAGAGCAAACGAATGGCCAAGGCGGAAGAGCTTCTGAGTTCCAGCTCCTTCTCCGTTCTGGATATCTCGGAAAAGGTTGGATACTCAACCTCGCGCTATTTCAGCACAAGGTTCAAGCTCCTCCACGATGGCCTTACTCCGCTAAAATACAGACAGTCTACTTTGCGTACAGGTTAAGCAGGGTCTCGTAGAGTTCCTGCTTGCCCGAGGCAGCCACGGGATTGCCGTTTTTCTTTGCGTAGTCGTACAGCTCCTCAAGAGTGGCGTTGCCTTCCTCGAACTTCTTTCCAAGGCCGGAGTCGAAGCTGGAGTAGCGCTGCGCAACCATCTCGCACAGAGGGCTTTCCTGCAGCACGGCGGCGGCATTCAGGAGAGCGTGCGCCATGGCGTCCATAGCACTGATGTGGGCGATGAAGATGTCCTCGGGATCGGTTGAAGAACGGCGCAGTTTGGCGTCGAAGTTGGTTCCGCCGTCCTTGAATCCGCCATTGCGGATAATCTGCATCATGGCCTGGGTGAGGTCGTAGGGATCTACGGGGAACTGGTCGGTGTCCCAGCCGTTCTGGGCGTCACCGCGGTTGGCGTCTATCGAGCCAAGGAAGCCGTTGTCCACGGCAACGGTGAGCTCATGCTCGAAAGTGTGGCCGGCGAGCGTTGCGTGGTTTACCTCGATGTTCACCTTGAAGTCCTTGTCCAGTCCGTTGGCGCGCAGGAAGCCGATAACAGTCTCTGTATCAACGTCGTACTGGTGCTTGGTGGGTTCCATTGGCTTGGGCTCGATGAGGAAGGTGCCCTTGAAGCCGTTGGCGCGTGCGTAGTCGCGTGCTGCGGTGAGCATCTTTGCCAGGTGGTCCTTCTCCCTCTGCATCTGGGTGTTGAGAAGGGTGTAGTAACCTTCGCGTCCGCCCCAGAACACATAACCGGTGCCTCCAAGCTTGATGGTGGCGTCTATGGCGTTCTTGATCTGCACGGCGGCACGGGCCACGATGTCGAACTGGGGATTGGTTGCGGCGCCGTTCATATAGCGCTTGTTGCCGAACACGTTGGCGGTGCCCCAGAGGTTCTTGATGCCGGTCTCCTTCATCTTCACGAGAAGATAGTCCGTGATGTCCTTCATGCGGGCCTCGTACTCGGCGATGTCGTCGCAATCTTCTACAAGGTCGATGTCGTGGAAGCAGAAGTATCCGATACCCAGCTTCTGCATCAGCTCAAAGCCGGCGTCTGCCTTTGCGCGTGCGCGGACATAGGGGTTGTCGCCTTTGTCCCACTCGTAGCTGCGGGTCTGGCCGCCGAACGGGTCGGAGGAAGCCTGGCCCAGAGTGTGCCACCAGGCCATCGCGAATTTGAACCAGTCTTTCATGGGCTTGCCCATTACCACACGGTCCGCTTCATAATAATGGAATGCAAGGGGATTCTTGCTGCCGGCGCCCTCGAAGGGGATCTTGCCGACGGAAGGGAAAAATTCTTTAGACATATGTTATTGGGTTATATAAGATTTCCATTTTTCGTATGCGGCGCGGTATTCGCACTGCCGCTGGGGATAAATGACGTCCAGGCGCTCAAGGGTAGAGAAGGCCTCGCGGTTGTCTTTATAGATGCCCGCGCCTATTCCGGCTCCCTTTGCTGCTCCGGCAGAGCCCTCGGTGTCGTACAGTTCGATCGTGGCTCCGGAGACGCCGGCCAGGGTGTCCCTGAAGACCTTGGACTGGAACATATTGGCCCTGCCCGCGTGGATTCTGTCAACTTTCAGACCCATTCGCTGCATAAGCTCTATGCCGTACTGGAAAGCGAAGACAATTCCCTCCTGGGCGGCACGCATAAGATGCGGGCGTCCGTGGCGGTTGAAGTTGACTCCGTGTATGCTGCAGCCGGGATCACCGTTCTCAAGCAGACGCTCGGCACCGTTGCCGAAAGGCAGGATGCTTATTCCGTCTGCACCGATGGGCGCGCTCTCCGCCAGGTCGTTTATCTCAGGATAGGTGGCGCCCTCGAGGGCCACGTTACGGCGCATCCAGGAGTTCATTATGCCGGTACCGTTGATGCAAAGCAGCACGCCGAGGCGCGTATCTGGAGCGTTATGGTTAACGTGCGCAAAGATGTTCACGCGCGATTTGGGGTCGTAGTTCACCTGGTCTATTACACCGTACACCACACCGGAAGTGCCGGCGGTAGAGGCAATCTCTCCGGGGTTGAATACATTCAGGCTCAGCGCGTTGTTGGGCTGGTCTCCGGCGCGGTAAGTGACGGGGATGCCCTCGGGCAGCCCGAGTTCCTCCGCCGCTTTTCGGGAGACGGTTCCCTGTACGCCGAATGTGGGTTGGACCGCGGGAACGACACCCGCGTCGAATCCAAAGAATCCAAGCAGTTCAGAAGACAGACGACCCTCCTTGAAGTCCCAGAAAATACCCTCGGAAAGGCCGCTCACTGTGGTGCAGACATTATCTGTAAGCCTCATTGCGATGTAATCTCCGGGGAGCATTATCTTCCATATCCTGTCGTAGAGCCCGGGCTCATTCTCCTTTACCCAGGCAAGCTTTGCCGCCGTGAAATTGCCGGGCGAATTGAGCAGGTGCTCAAGG
>JAGCCD010000086.1 GCA_017651785.1 Bacteroidales bacterium | reverse complement strand
TCTTTCAGCGCAGACGAGCTGGTATTCACAACCGCAGACGCCGGCAGCCTTCCGCTCACTGTCACGGCTCCGGCAAATCCCAGATTCTCCGGTCTTCCGGACTGGCTGTCGGTAACAGACGGCACCTTCGCAGATTACAAAGTCACCCTTATGTTCAACGTGACGGAAAACCCGTCCTACGCAGACCGCAGCGCCACAATAACGGTGCAGGCCCAGGGCGCTCCTTATACTACATTCAAGATAACACAGTACGGTACCGGGTTCATAGATCCGGATCTGCCCGATAACAATGCCGTAAAACGCATGCAGCAGCTTGGCCTTGGCTGGAACCTGGGCAATCAGCTGGACGCCTATGTCAGCAGCGCGGGCAACAGCTATCTTTTGCCCGACGAGACGGTATGGGGCAATCCCAAAGCCACCCAGCAAACCTTCGACGGAGTCAAGGAGGCCGGCTTTACCTGCGTGCGCATCCCCGTCACCTGGCTCCGCACAATAGGCCCTGCGCCCGAGTACAAGATAGACAAGACCTGGATGGCCAGGGTAACGGAAGTGGTGGAATATGCCCACAAAGCGGGCCTTCAGGCCATAGTTAACACCCATCACGACGAAGACCACGACAACGGCCACTGGCTCAACCTGAAGGACGCTCCAAATGACCCGGCGCTCAACTCTCAGATCAAAGAAGAAATCACCGCCGTCTGGACCCAGATTGCCAACAACTTCAAGGACTGCGGAGACTGGCTTATGTTCGAGGGCTTCAACGAGCTCAACGACGGCGGCTGGGGCTGGAGCGCCGACTTCCGCAAAGACCCCACCCGTCAGTGCAACGTCCTTAACGAATGGCAGCAGACCTTCGTAGACGCCGTGCGCGCCACCGGAGGCAACAACTCTACCCGCTGGCTGGGAATCTCCACCTACGCTGCTAATCCCGAGTTCGAGAAATACCTTGTCATGCCGTCCGACCCTGCGGGCAAGCTCATGCTCTCCGTGCACTTCTACGACCCCTCAGACTACACCATAGGGGAGAAGCAGTACTCGGACTGGGGCCATACCGGCAAGTCGGGCAAAAAGGCTCCCGGAGGGGATGAAGACCATGTAAAGCAGGTCTTCGGCAACCTCTTCAACAAGTACGTGGCAAAAGACATCCCAGTGTATGTAGGCGAATTCGGCTGCTCAATGCGAAACCGTGCCGACAGCCGCGCCTGGGCGTTCTACCTCTATTACCTGGAATACGTGAGCAAGGCGGCCCGCACCTACGGCCTTCCCGCCATTATCTGGGACAATGGCGGCAACGAGGGCTATGGCAGGGAGCACCACTGCTACATCAACCACGGAACCGGGCAGTGCACTGCCAACTCCAGAATGGTCATCCAGACCATCGTAAAGGGTTGGTGCACCAATGACCCTTCGTACACTCTTGATACAGTTTTCGATTCCGCACCAGTTATATGAAATCAACCTCAGTATTCAGATTCCCGGCGGGACCGGGAATGACGGTATTATTCCTTCTGCTGTGCTGCGCGCTGCAGGCAGAGCCGCTGCGAGTGGCTCACGTGTTTTCAGATCACGCTGTGTTCCAGAGGGAAACGGCTGCTCCCGTGTGGGGCTGGGGAGAACCAGGCAAAACGGTGAGCGTAAAGGCCTCCTGGAACGGCAAAACCGTAAAGGCCAGGGTGGGAAACGACGGCAAATGGAGGCTTGAACTAGCCACAACAGCTGCCGGCGGTCCTTATACCGTCACCGTAAAGTCGGGCTCGGAAAAGATAGTCCTGAGCGACGTTATGCTTGGAGAGGTCTGGGTCTGCAGCGGCCAGTCCAATATGGAAATGCCCGTGGGCGGCTACGGCTTCCAGGATGTTGAGGGCGCAACGGAGGCCATCATGTCCTCTTGGGAAACTGCTTCCCAGGTGCGTGTATTCGACATTCGCGCACCCAAGAGCGCCGTTCCGGTAGAGGATGTGGATGCAACCTGGAAGCTCTCCACTCCCGATGTAACCGGTGGTACGTCTGCAGTAGCATACTTCTTTGCCCGTCGTCTTACTAAGAGCCTTGGCATTCCCGTGGGTATTATTGTCAACCCTTGGGGCGGCAGCCGCCTGGAGCCCTGGATGACCTGGGAAGCCATCAACGCCGCCGGGCTCAACGAGGCTGAGCTTGCAGAAATCAAGGCCCTCACAGATAAGCCCGGCCATTGGCCCGAGGTCCCCGAACTTATGTGGTACGGCCGCATGCAGCCCGTAGCCGGCTACGCAGCAAAGGGCTTCCTGTGGTATCAGGGCTGCTCGAACATTGGCCAGACGGGCTGCTACGACAGGCTCCAGGCAGAGATGGTAAAGCTCTGGCGCAACACCTGGGGAAGGCAGGATATGCCATTCATTTTCACCCTTTTGGCTCCTTACAGCCACGGAGATTCCAATGGCCGCTGGCGTCCTGCGTTCGTGCAGACACAGATGCATACCACAGAAATCCTTCCGCTGTCCTGGTACGTATGCACAGAGACTATCGGCAACGAGGTCACCATCCATCCTCCCCAGAAGCAGGAAGTGGCCGATATGATGGTCATGCGCGCTCTTCAGAACGTGTACGGCATCAACCCCGGCCTGCCCATCGAGTGCCCTCGGCCCACCGATTTCAAGTACGAGGAAGACGGCACCGTGCGCATCTCTTTCTCCAACGTCTGGCAAAATCTCGGCTCTATGTCCAACCGCGCCGTGAAAGGCTTTGAGCTTGCCGGAGAAGACAAGG
>JAGCCD010000085.1 GCA_017651785.1 Bacteroidales bacterium | reverse complement strand
ACCATGTCTCCGTTGGCGTAATTGAGGATTATAAGGTCGTTGCGCTCGCTGCGGATTGCCTCGCACAGGCGGTCTGTAACCTCGACTGCGCTCATCTCGGGACGCAGGTCGTAAGTCGCGACCTTGGGAGAATTGACGAGGATACGGTCTTCACCCTCGAACGGGGTTTCACGGCCGCCGTTGAAGAAGAAGGTCACGTGGGCGTACTTCTCAGTTTCTGCTATGCGGAGCTGCTTGAGGCCGGCGCGGGAGATGGTTTCTCCCAGAGTATCAGTCACTTCCTCCTTGGGGAAGAGGATATGGAGTCCCTGGAACGATGCGTCATAGGGGGTAAGGGTGCAGTAGTACAGAGGAATGGTGTGCATGCCGTTCTCTGGCATGTCGTTCTGGGTGAGGACTGCGGTGAGTTCGCGGGCGCGGTCGTTACGGAAGTTGTAGAATATGACGGTATCTCCCGCTTCAACTTTGGCGAGGGGCTTGCCACCTGCTGTGATGACGATGGGCTTGATGAATTCGTCTGTCACCCCTGCGTCATACGAGGCCTGGATGCCCTCGAGCGCATGCTCGAACTGGACGCCCCTGCCCTCGACAAGCATGTCATACGCCTCTTTGATGCGTTCCCAGCGCTTGTCGCGGTCCATAGCGTAGAAGCGGCCACAGACGGTTGCAACCTTGCCGGTGGTCTGAGCCATCTTCTCTTCCAGCTCCTTCACGAAGCCGTAGCCGCTGCGGGGGTCAGTGTCGCGGCCGTCCATAAAGCAGTGTACATACACTTCTTCTATGCCCTCGTTCTTTGCCTGCGCAAGGAACTCGTACAGATGCTCAAGGGAGGAATGCACGCCGCCGTGCGAGCAGAGGCCAAAGAAATGGAGCTTGCCCCCAGTAGCCTTGACATTGTCGTACGCTGCACGTATCTCTTTGTTCTCCAATAGTTTATGTTCGCGACAGGCGATGTTGACCTTCACCAGGTCCTGGTACACCACTCTTCCGGCGCCGAGGTTCATGTGGCCCACCTCGCTGTTTCCCATCTGCCCGTCGGGCAGGCCGACGTACTCGCCGCATGCCTGCAAGTGCGCCATGGGATATTTTGCCCTGAGGCTGTCGATGAACGGTGCGCCCTGGGTATAAATTGCATTGCTGCGGTCGTGGCGTCCCTCGCCCCAACCGTCAAGAATCATCAAAAGAACTTTTTTCTTTTCCATTGTATATCAATATCTTATCTCTGCACCTCTGGGAGTTTTTCCCAGAGGTGAGAACTTAAAAAGCTGAATATCAGAGGCCGCGGGCGCGCTTGAGGGCGGCGGGATCGGGATCGGCCCCCCTCCAAGCGCGGAAGAGCGTCATGGGCTCGTCGCTGCCGCCGCGCTCCAGGAAGGTGGCGCGGAAGCTGTCTGCAGTCTCCTTGTTGAAGACGCCGTCGGCCTTGAACTTCTCCCACGCATCCACGGCGAGCACTTCACTCCACAGATAGCTGTAGTAGCCGGCGCTGTAGCCGCTGTTGAAGATATGGTTGAAGTAGGTGGTGCGGTAACGGGGGATTATCTCGTCCACAAGGCCCATTTCCTTGCAGACCTTTGCCTCGAAGGCGCGGATGTCGTCGGGTCCGTTGAAAGCTGCGAGCTCTTCAGATGACAGCTCGTGCCACTTCATGTCAAGTATGCTGGCGGCGCAAAGTTCACCGGTCATGAATCCCTGGTTGAACTTGAGGGCGCTCTGGATCTTCTCTACGAGCGAAGAAGGGATGGGCTCGTCGGTAATGTAGTTCTTGGCGTAGATTGCCAGGATTTCGGGGACGAAGGCCCAGTTCTCGTTGAACTGGGAGAACATCTCCACAAAGTCGCGGGCGACGGAAGTGCCGCTCACGGTCTTGTACTTGCATTTGCTCAGGAAACCGTGAAGGGCGTGTCCGAACTCGTGGAACGCGGTCTGCACGTTGTCTATAGACAGAAGAGAAGGAGTTTCTTCCGTGGGTGCGGGGAAATTGCAGACGTTCACGATGATGGGGCGCTCGGCTCCGGCCTGCTCGCGGAAGTTGTTCATCCACGCTCCGCCTCTCTTGGTGGGGCGCACGTAGTAGTCGCGGTAGAAGATACCGATGAGGGATCCGTCTGCATCCGTGAGCTTGTAGGCCTTCACCTCGGGGTTGTATACCTCCACGTCGGGAGCTTCTTCTATGTTGATGCCGTACACCTTCTGCGCGGCGCCGAAGACTCCTTTAAGGACGTTGCCGGCCTCAAAGAAAGGTTTTGTCTTGGACTCGTCGAGCGCATATTTCTGGGCACGGACCTTCTCTGCATAGTAGCTGTAGTCCCAGGCCTCGATGTCGTGGCCGGCAATGGCTTTCATGTCAGCTATCTCCTCCCGGGCCTTGCTCATGGCGGCATCCATTATGGGCTGCAGGAAGCCGTCTACGGTGGCGGGGTCCCCTGCCATCTTGTCTGACAGCTGATATGCGGCGAAGTTGGGATATCCCAGCAGCTCAGCCATTTCTGCGCGGAGTTTGAGGATCTCCAGCACAATTGCATTATTGTCATTCCCGCCGCCGTTGTTGCCGCGGGAGGAGTAGGCCTTGAACACCTGCTCGCGCTTTGCCCTGTCGTCGCAGGAGCTCATGAAGTCGTAGTACTCGCTCACGGTGATGCCCGTGGCCTCCTTGAAGGCGTTGTTCTCTGCAAGCAGGTTCTGGCCGAACTTCTGGCTGAGGGTGCTGATGCGCGTATTGATCTCCGCAAAGCGTTTCTTTCCAGCCTCGTCAAGACCCACGCCGTTACGCTCGAACGCCTGGTAGATCTTCTTCACGATCATCTGCTGCTCGCGGTCAAGACCCTCGGAAGCATCATACACCGCCTTCACCTTGGCAAAGAGGGCCTCGTTCTGGAGGATCTCGTTCTCTGCGTCGGTGAGCATGGGGATGACTTCTTCCTCAATTTTCTGGATTTCGGGAGTGGAATCGCTCTCGGAGAGGTTGAAGAACACACCCTGAACCTTGTCCAGTATGGGGCTTGCATTCTCGTATGCAAGTATTACATTCTCGAACGAAGGAGCCTCGGCATTGTCTATAATCTTCTGGATATTAGCCTTTTGCTCCGCTATTCCAGCCTGGAATGCCGGCATGTAGTCTGAAGTCTGGATCTTAGAGAACGGAGCATTGCCGTATGGCGTATCCCACTCCTGGAGGAATATATTCTTCCCTTCCTTATCTCCACAAGCTGTAATCATAGTCAAAGTTGCGAGAATCAATAATGCTTTTTTCATTGTATCTGTTTCCATTTACATAGTGATGCGTCATTGCACGCAGGACAGTCCCTCCAAAAACCCTCCGCTTCGCTCCGCCCCTCCCACTGCAAGCAGCGGGCCCCTCCCATTCATGGCCATGGGCGGCCAAAGGTTTTTGGAGGGACTGTCCTGCTTCTGACGCATCGTTTAAATCAATTAATCTTTACTGATACGGCCGGTTCGTCTACCAGGGAAAGCTGGGCGGCGCCGCTGTAGATTGAGAGGATGCCGGTGATGTCGGCGGTAGAGGAGCCGTACAGGCGGGCGTCAAGCTCGGTGTCGGCAAACTTGGAGTAGCCGCTGGTACGCACCTGGACGCTGGTCTTTCCTATTGTGAAATAATGGGATACGTAGTTTGCGGTGGCGTATTTGATCATTATTTCCTTGTAGGTGAGGGTGGCGTCGGGGCCGAAGGAATCCAGCACTTTGCCGTCCTTGAGGTAATCGGCAGGCCGGCCGGTGATGGGGCCGTAACGGGTTGCGCCGCTGCCAACTTCTGCATCGTCCAGGGCGCCGCTCTTGATGCTGGCTATGTAGCCGGCTTTGGAGAAGGCCCAGGTCTTGATGCCCCAGGTGCCGTTGTCGGACAGGAAGACGCGGTTCTCCGGATTGCCGCTCTTGTGGTCCATGCTGGGGTTGGGATAGACGAGCGCGAATATCTGCTTGTCGTACTTCAGACCGGGAACGGTCACGAGCTTGCCCCAGAGTTCTCCGGTATAGCCCTTGGCCAGGGCGGTCTTGAGGTCCGCCTCGCTTACCACGATGGGCTGGAGCGGGGTGTCGTATGCGCCTTTCCAGACGTGCTGGTCGATGATGGCCTGCACATCGATGTATGAGGTCTCATATTCGTTGGTGCTGGTATTGTCGGGCTCCATTCCAAGCTGGGGCATGCCGTTATATGCGCCCAGCGTGAGGCCGCTGCATTTTACGTACACCCACTGGCCGAGCTTGT
>JAGCCD010000084.1 GCA_017651785.1 Bacteroidales bacterium | reverse complement strand
TTTTTTATTCTCTGTTATTCGTAATACGTAATCTTGCGTTTCTGCAGTTTGCCGTTAACCTTGCGGCGGGTCCAGTTGCCGTATTTATCGAACCAGGTCTGCTTGTAAGAGTATTTATGAGCGACGCTCTCCTCGTTCTCTTCTCCGTTCATGGAAAGCGGGAAGAAATAGTTGCCGCCGTACTCGTAATTGTATGAATAACCGGGGCCGGAGACATTGAGCAGACGGCCGATGCTGTCATACGTATAAACCACATTTCCCTTGGGGCTTACGTCGAAACGCATGCGGTCAAGGAACTTTGTGAGGGAGTTGTCAGATCCTACGAGTGCGCCGCCGGCGTCGAACTCTTTCTTTATGCCGTCTTTCTTGATTTCAAGCGACTTGACGGGTCCCAGGAGGCCGTATTCGGCCCTGTCTATACGGAAGTCCAGGTCTGGGGAACCGACGGAGAGTTTCATGTTTTCTTTGTTACCGAAGCACGAGCAGAGAGCGAGCGAGCCGCACAGAGCAAGTACAAGAATGTTGATTTTTTTCATATTGATATGTAAAATAGCTTTTGTCCGGCGCAAATATAACAAATTCACTCAATATTTGGCAAAACAATTGCAATTGATTAATTTTGGAAATCAAATAACATGATCATGAAAAAAGTTGCAACTATCCTGACCGTACTCTTCACCGCGTGCGGCACCGCATTCTCCCAGAACGGCACCTGGTTCTGCAGTGAACCCGGCACCGTACTCAGCTATGTATCGTCAGACGCCTCCGGCGCCCAGACCAACTCCTTCCAATACATAATCAAGGATGTCAAGAAAGATGGTAACGCCACCGTTATCAGCTACGATACCGTAATCCCCACCGTCAATGCCGCTCCTACCGGATGCACCGTCCGCACGGAAGACGGAATGTTCTATACCGACGCCAGCGCCTCCATGGGCCAGATGGGTTCCAACCTTCAGGTTAGCGGCAACGCTCCCATCCTCCCGGAGAATCCCGCCGTGGGCCAGACGCTTGAAGACTGCTCCGTGAGCATCGCCTCCCTTGCCACCACCGTGAGCTACAGCAAGATAAGCTTCACCCGCCACGAGCAGATCACCACTCCCGCCGGCACCTTCGACGCCTGGTGCCTTGAGTTCACCACCAATTCCAAGATGGCTTTCGTAAAGGCTGTAAACACCAACGAGCAGTGGTTCGCAAAGGGCGTGGGAGTAGTAAGATACGTCATCAAAGACAAGAAAGGCAACGTGCAGAGCGTTCAGGAACTCGTAAAGATAGAGAAGCCCTGATCTGCATCAAGACATAAAAAAAGCGGTGGCCGTTCCGGTCACCGCTTTTTTTATTTGGTAGCAAGTCCCTAATATCCGAAGAGCTCGTCCAGGGTAACGGTCTTCACGGGGCCGAGGGTCTTGATGAAGTCCATGTCAAGGTCGGCGGGATCGCCGAGGATGGCATAGGTGTAGGTGCGGTCCTTGACCCACTTCTGCTGGATGGCCTTCACATCGTCGAGCGTCAGCGAAGAGAGGGCCTCGAAGACAGCCTTGTCCATAGGCTCGGACAGGCCGAGCATACGGGCGGCGCGGTATGCCCACAGCACTTTGCTGCCGGTAGTGCGCTGAGTGCGGTAGCGGCCGTCAAGAGCGTCCTTAGCTATCGAGAATGCAGCCTCGGACTCGGGCATGTTGTTGATGATGTCGTCGAAGGCCTCGACCGCCTGGCGCAGCTTGTCGTTCTGGGTGGCGATGAAAGCGTCGAAGTAGAAGGTGCCGTCCTTATAGGAAGGAGTGGCGAGGTAAGAGGATGCGCTGTAGGCAAGGCCGCGAGCCTCTCTCATCTCCTGGAACACGATGCCGTTCATGCCGCCGCCGAAATACTCGTTGAAGAGGGTTCTGCCGGGCTCATCGGAGGTTTCGAAAGCCTCTCCCCTGTCGGAATACTGGATATAATAGGTGTTGTTGGCCTGGAACGGTGCCAGTATGACCTGGGGCTCGGGAGTCTCCAGTGCAACGGGGAAACGCTGGGGCAGAGCGGTGTAGCTTCCCTCGAACGGGACTGCGTCCTTCACTTCGTTCTCTGCCATCGGACCGTAATAGAGCACCTCGCAGCCAATGGCGAACAGGTCGCGGGCCTTGCCCAGAAGCTCGTCAGAGGAAATGGAGGCAAGGGCGGCGCCGCCGAGGTTCAGGCTCTTAATATATTCAGGGCCATAGATAGCATAGTTGGAAAGAGCCGAGAAACACCTGCGCTGGCTGAGCTTGCTGTCTGCGCGGTTCTTGAGTTCGTCTGCCTTGAGGTTGGCCAGGATAACGTCGTTGGGAACGGCGTTGGCTATGAGGTCGCGCACGATGCCCAGGGCCTCTGCCATATTCTCGCTCAGGCCGGATATGCTCATTGCGCACTGATTTGCGCCGGCCATGAAGTTGAAGGAGCAGGCAAGGGCATACATGCGGGATGCGATCTGCTCCGCGCTCATGGTTTCTGTGCCAAGGTAAGGCAGATAGTCGAACGCGAGGCTCAGGGCCGGATCGTCGGCAGTACCTTTATTGTATACGAAATCAAGCTGGAAGATGTCGTTAAGGACATTCTTCTTATAGAGCACGTTGACGCCGGGGACGATGTCGAAGGTGGCCATGTCCTTGCTGAAATCTACGAATACGGGCTCGATGGGCTTCACGGGAGCATTCTGGATGCTGGCGAGCATCTCGCTCTGGGAGTCGCGGTTGGTTACGATAGGCGTAATCTTGGGAGCGGAAATCTTCTGGATGGTATTATCTTCTCCCTGACGCTTGTAAACGATGGCGTAGTTGGCGGGGCCGATGAATTCCTTTGCCCAGGCGACCACATCGTCCTTGGTGACTGCCGCATAGCGGTCGAGTTCTTTGGCTGCGTCTTCCCAGGAGATGCCGCTGATGAAAGCGTTCACGTAGGACATAGCCCTGGCGCTGTTGAACTCGAGCCTGCGCATCTTCTGCAGCTTGAGATTGTTTACGGTGGACTCTATGAGAGATTCGTCAAAGTCGCCGGCTGCAAGCTTTGCGACCTCTGCAAGAAGCAGGTCGCGGAGCTCCTCAAGGGACTGACCGTCCTTAGGGGTGCCTTCCACGAAGAAAGAACCGTAGTCGGGCTGGGTCTCATTGTAGGCCTCTGCGCTCAGGGCCTTCTGCTGCTGGTTCACATCGAGGTCTATAAGGCCTGCCTTTCCGTTGGAGAGGATGGATGCGGCGATATCGGCAACTGCGGTATTCTTGAGGTCGGAAGCACCGGGCAGACGCCATGCAATGGCGAGATTCTCTGCCTCGGGGCCGTAGACGGTCATCTCTGCAGGGGCGGTGAAGGGCTCCTCAGGCTCGAACTGCAGGGTGGGGATGTTGGGATTGGGCTCCCAGTCACCGAAGTACTTCTTGATGGCCTTTACCATCTGGGCGGGCTCAAAGTCACCGCTCACGCAGATGGCGATGTTGTTGGGCACGTAGTACTGGGCCTTGTAGTTCTTTATATTGGTGATGGAAGGGTTCTTGAGGTGCTCCTGGCTGCCGAGGGTGGTCTGCTGGCCGTAAGGGTGATGGGGATAGAGAAGCTTGGCTATGCCTTCCCAGACCTTGCGGGCGTCCTGGGTAAGGGACATGTTCTTCTCCTCGTACACGGCCTCCAGCTCGGTGTGGAAACCACGGATGACGCCGTGGCGGAAACGGTCTGCCTGGATGCGGGCCCAGTTGTCGATCTGGTTGGAGGGAATGTCTTCCTGGTAGACGGTCATATCGTCCGATGTGAAGGCGTTGGTGCCGGAGGCTCCGATGATGGCCATTACCTTGTCGTACTCGTTGGGAATGGCAATCTTGGAAGCTTCATAGCTTATGGAGTCTATCTGGTGATAGATGGCCTCGCGCTCGGCGGGATCAGTCTTT
>JAGCCD010000083.1 GCA_017651785.1 Bacteroidales bacterium | reverse complement strand
GGCGGTGGCAAGAACGCCAACGATTATGCCGTAGGCTACATGTGGGGTACCACCGGCCTTATCTACAACGCCAAATACGTCACAGACGAAGAGGCATCGACCTGGGACGCCCTGCGCAACCCCAAGTTCGAGGGCAAGATTTTCATGAAGGAATCCGCCCGCGACGTATTTTCCCAGATTATCATCTACCTGCGGCAGAAGGAACTTGCAGAGGGTACCGTCACGCTTGACGAGCTTATGCTTGACTCGTCTGACAAGTCCCTCGCCGAGGTTGAGGCATTCCTGGCTGACGTCAAGCCCCTTGTGGCAGGCTGGGAGGCCGACTTCGGCAAGGACCAGATGGTGCAGGAGAGGGGATGGATAAGCCTCAACTGGAGCGGTGACGGCCTCTGGACCGCAGAGCAGGCGGCGCCCAACGGAGTGGAGCTCAGGTATTCCACTCCCAAGGAAGGCTTCACCACCTGGTTCGACGGCTGGGTAATCCCCAAGTACGCACGCAACGTCAAGGCCGCCAGCTACTGGATCAACTTTATGAGCCGTCCCGACGTCGCGATCCGCAATACCCACGAGACCGGTTATGTAACTACCTGCGCAGCTCCCGAGATGCTTGAGGAGTTCACGGAAGAGGAGTTCCCTCCGGTAGACGTCTCTTACTTCTTCCCGGGTGTTGATTCTGCCCGCGTGAACCCTGTCCGTTACCCCGACAAGTCCGCCATCGAGCGCTCCGCCATCGAGCATGACTGGGGTGACCGCACTCCCGCCCTCATGGAAATGTGGAACCGCGTGAAGGGAGACAACGCCAACGGTCTCACTATGGTTGTAGTGGCCGTTTTCATCGTCGCGCTGGCCGCTTTTGCCGTGTGGAGCAAGGTTCTGAGGGGCAGAAAGAGGGGCGGACGCAAACACCGCAGATAGACCTTCAGCCAATAAGATTTTCCCCGCCTAAATGATTGAAATTCAGGCGGGGAAATATTTTTGTTTTTAATGGTAACAAAAGTGTTACTTTAGCTCTATTTGGGCGCCAGTCGGTACAAAACCGCAGCAATCAGCAGATACACGAAGTTAGGCAGCCACATTGCCACGGCAGCGGGCAGCGTGTCCGTGTAAACGAACATCTCGCTGAAGCGCAGGAAGAGGATATAAAGGAATGCGAGGCCGATTCCGAGGGCAAGGTTGAATCCTATGCCGCCGCGCTTTTTGCGGGAGGTGAGAGCGACGGCCATTATGGTAAGGATGAACGCTGAGAACGGCAGGGTGAAGCGCCGGTTCTTCTCTATGAGGGCATACATCACGTTGGCGTCTCCACGCATGTTCTGGGTTTCTATCAATGCGTCGAGCTCGGGGCGGGTAAGGGTTTCCACCGTCTTCTGGTTGCGGTAGAAATCGGACAGTTTAAGGGCGATTACGGTGTCTTTGGCCTCACCGCACGTTACCTTGTCCTCAAGGCCGTTTGTGTAGTTGCGGATGAAGTAACGGCGAAGGTGCCAGCCGCCGGAGGTGGAATCCCACGTGGCCGACTCGGCAGAGAGCTTGGAGACCAGTTTGTTGTTCTCTATGGTCTCCAGCGTGAGCTTGTATGCGGTGTTGTTGTATGCACTGAAGGTCTGTACGTATACGAACTGGCCGGGAGCTATCTGGTAATGGACGTTGTTGCGGCTGTACTTGGTGACCTGCTGGTCGGTGTATTTTGTCTCGAATTCCACGCGGGAGGCGTTTGAGCGCGGTATTACGTACAGATTGAGAAAAAGAGACAGCAGGGCGATTATGAACGCCGAGGCCATATACGGCACCATCAGCCTGTGGTAGCTCACGCCGCCCGACAGCATTGCTATTATCTCCGAGTTTGCCGCCATCCTGGAGGTGAAGAATATCACCGTGATGAACACGAACAGCGGCGAGAACATATTTACGAAGTAGGGGATGAAGTTGATGTAGTAGTCGAAGATAATGCTCTTGAGGGGCACCTCGTGCTGCACGAAGTTCTCTATCTTCTCCGATACGTCGAATATTATGATGAGGATTATGGCAACCAGCAACGCTATCACGAAGGTTGTGAGGAACTTCTTCATGATATAGCGGTCCAGTATCTTGGGCTTGAGCGTCATTCTGCTACAGGCGTTTTGATATGCGCGGTACCGTGGCGTCTTTCCAGGCGGCGAAATCTCCGGCTTCTATGTGCCTGCGGGCCTCTGCCACGAGGCTGCAGTAGAAGGCCAGGTTGTGCTCGCTTGCCAGCATGGCGGCGAACATTTCTCCGGCGATGAAAAGGTGGTGCAGGTACGCACGGGTGTATATTTTGTCCGCAAATGACGTGCCGAGAGGGTCTATCGGCGTGAAATCCCCGGCCCATTTGGCGTTGCGCATGTTCAGGATGCCGTCCCAGGTGAAGATCATGCCGTTTCGCGCGTTGCGTGTGGGCATTACGCAGTCGAACATGTCTACGCCGCGGGCTATGCCCTCAAGCAGGTTTGCGGGGGTGCCCACGCCCATAAGGTAGCGGGCGGTGCCCTGGGGTATCACGGGGTCCAGCACCTCGAGCATCTCGTACATCACCTCGGTTGGTTCGCCTACGGCAAGGCCTCCTATGGCGATGCCGGGACCGGCGAACTGCAAGGCGTGTTCTGCGGCCTGTACTCTCAGGTCCGGATAGGTGCATCCCTGGATGATGGGGAAGAAGGTCTGCTCGTATCCGTACAGGGGCTCAGTCTCTTTGAACCTCTTAGAGTAACGCTCCAGCCAGTTTTGTGTAAGCTGCAGTGACTTAGCGGCATAGCTTCTGTCTGCGTTGCCGGGGCAGCACTCGTCCAGCGCCATCATGATGTCAGAACCTATGATGCGCTGGGTGTCTACGTTGTTCTCCGGAGTGAAGAGATGGCGGGAGCCGTCTATGTGCGAGGCGAAACGGCAGCCCTCGGGCGTAATCTTGCGCATCTGGGCCAGGCTGAAGACCTGGAATCCGCCGCTGTCCGTGAGGATGGGACGGTCCCAGTTCTCGAACTTGTGAAGGCCGCCGGCCTGGCGAAGGATGTCAAGACCCGGACGCAGATACAGGTGGTAGGTGTTGCCCAGGATGATCTGGGCGCCTATGTCTTCCTTTAAGTCCCTGTGCCATACTCCCTTCACCGAACCCACGGTGCCGACGGGCATGAACACGGGAGTGCGGATGTCTCCGTGCTGCGTGGAAAGCACTCCGGCACGTGCGTGTGAGCCGGAATCTCCGGCGGTGAGGGTGAACTTTATCATTTGCGTCCTTTAGGCGATTAGGGTCTGCAAATTTACTGAAAAATTCGTATATTTGACGAATTGAAGTGCACATAAACATATGACCATATGAAAATCAAACCCGTAACCCTCAAGCTCATACTGATGAACTTCCTGGAGTTCGCAGTCTGGGGAGCTTACCTCACTTCTCTGGGCCGTTATCTCGGCAACATCGGACTCGGTTCACAAATCAAGTGGTTCTTCGCAATGCAGGGCATAGTGTCCATCTTCATGCCCACGCTCATGGGCATTGTGGCAGACCGCAAGATCCAGGCGCAGAAGGTCCTTTCCCTCTGCCACGGCGTTGCAGGACTGGCAATGATAGGCGCCGGCCTGTACTGCATGAATGCGGGTGGCGCTGTGGCTTTCGCTCCTCTGTTCATCCTCTACAGCATCAGCGTGGCCTTCTTCATGCCCACTATCGCAATCGCCAACTCTGTGGCATACAACGCCTTGGGCAAAGAGGGGCTTGACCCGGTGGTGGCATTCCCGCCCATCCGTGTATTCGGTACTATCGGTTTCATCTGCAGCATGCTGGTCACCAACTTCCTGCACATCGGCGGCGTTGCCATGCAGGACAGTTACACTCAGCTGCTGTCGTCCGGTATCCTTTCCCTGGTCCTGTGCGCTTATGCGCTCACAATGCCCGCCTGCCCGGTAAACAAGAACGCGGGGCAGCAGACGCTGGCCGAGGCGTTCGGCCTCAAGGCATTCTCCCTTTTCAAGGACTCCCAGTTCGCCATATTCTTCATCTTCTCTATGCTGCTGGGCGCCGCTCTGCAGATCACGAACGGCTATGCAAACACATTCCTTGGCTCGTTCGCTGCAGATCCTTCGCTCGCCAATACCTTCGCCGTAAAGAATTCCAACGCTCTCATAGCCATCAGCCAGGCGTCGGAGACTCTGTGCATCCTGCTCATCCCGTTCTTCATGAAGCGCTTCGGTATCAAGAAGGTAATGCTCATATCGATGTTCGCATGGGTACTGCGTTTCGCGCTGTTCGGACTTGGCAATCCTGCAATGCCCGGCGTGCTTCTCTTCGTGCTCAGCTGCATTGTTTACGGTATGGCTTTCGACTTCTTCAACATCTCCGGCTCCCTGTACGTGGACCAGAATGCTCCTGTTGATGTGCGCTCTTCTGCCCAGGGTGTATTTATGCTGATGACCAATGGTTTAGGTGCAACCATCGGCACTCTTGCTGCAGGTGCTGTGGTAGATGCCGTAGGCGTGTTTGAGAACCCCGCCAAGTGGCCTGAGGCCTGGTATATCTTCGCCGGTTACGCCTTCGTGGTGGGCATCCTATTCATGATTCTTTTCAAGGATCCCCAGAAAAAGCAGAAGGCCGCATGAAGGTCAGAGTGATAAACCGCAGTTCCAACCCGCTGCCGCAGTATGCAAGTCTGCTGGCGGCGGGTTTGGACGTAAGGGCCAACAATCCGGAGCCCATAGTTCTTGAGCCCCTCGGGCGCGCAATGGTGCCCACCGGCCTGTATCTTGAAATCCCCGCCGGCTATGAGGTCCAGGTGCGTCCCCGCAGCGGCCTGGCCGCCAAGAAGGGCGTCACCGTGCTCAACGCTCCAGGAACCATAGATGCAGATTACAGGGGAGAGGTGTGTGTGATACTTGTAAACCTCTCGTCGGAGCCGTTCGTAATAGAGAAAGGGGAGCGTATCGCACAGCTCGTTCTAGCCCGTCACGAGGTGATGGAGTGGGAAGAAACAGACAATCTTGCCGAGTCCGAAAGAGGCGCAGGCGGATTCGGCAGCACCGGAGTAAAATGATTGATCTTTTATATCAGAAATACTGCGACTGCGGATACAAGGTTACTACCGACAGCCGTGCCATTCAGGGCGGGGAGATGTTCTTTGCCCTGAGGGGAGAGAATTTTGACGGAAATGCCTTTGCGGCCAGGGCGCTTGAGGCCGGAGCGGCCTGGGCCGTGGTGAATGAAGATGCAGATCTTCCGGAGGATGAACGCTTCATAAGGGTTCAAGATCCTTTTACAGCCCTCAGGGACCTTGCGATATGGCACCGTACGCACGTTAGGGACGGTAAACTGCCTGTCATAGGCCTTACCGGCACCAACGGCAAAACCACCACCAAGAACCTCGTTGCCGCGGTGCTGGAGCGCAAGTTCAGGGTTACCGCAACCAAGGGCAATCTGAACAACGATATAGGCGTTCCGCTCAGCCTGCTGTCCATTACTCCCGATACGGAGATTGCCGTCATAGAAATGGGCGCCAACCATCCGGACGACATTGAGAAGCTGGTAAAGGTCTCTCAGCCCGATTACGGCCTCATCACCAATGTGGGCCGGGCACATCTGCTGGGCTTCGGCTCCTTTGAGGGCGTAAAGCAGGCAAAAGGGGCTCTGTACCGCTGGCTTGGGTCTCATCCCGGCAGTCTGATCTTCCTCAACGAGGACGACGAAGACCTGCGGGGTATGGCAGCCGCGCAGCCCTGTCACGTCTTTGGTTACGGCCTGGAGTATCAGGGGGCAAGGGTTCTGGAAACCTCTCCTGAAGAACCCTTCCTTCGCATTCAGGTGGGCGATTCCGTGGTGCGTACCCAGCTTGTTGGCGCATACAATGCCACCAACGTCCTTGCCGCCCTTGCCATAGGTTCTTATTTCGGTGTGCCCAGGGCGGATGCAATAGCTGCAGTAGAGGCGTTCTGCCCTTCCAACCAGCGTTCGCAGCTTGTGCGCACAGAGCGCAATACCTTGATTGTAGACGCATACAACGCCAACCCTTCATCCATGGCTGCGGCGCTTGCCAATTTCGCATCCATGCAGGCTGCGGGCAAGCTTGCGCTGCTTGGAGACATGCGGGAGCTCGGAGAAGAATCCGTGGCCGAGCACGTGAAGATAGTGCGTATGCTCGCAGATCTTGGCATACCTGCCAGGCTGGTAGGTGAGGAGTTTGCTAAGGCCGTGTCTGCTACCGGATTAAACAGCTTTACCTGTTATTCCACTTCAGAAGAATTGGCAGAGGCTCTCAAGTCCTCTCCGGTCAGCGGAAAAGCTGTTCTGGTAAAAGGCTCCCGCAGCATAAAGATGGAAAATGTCCTTCCGGAATTGTAGTCTCCGTCTGCTCCATTGCGCGGCAGTTGTATTTCAAAAACTTCCGCTTCGCTCCATCCCTCCCACAATCAGAGATTGCGGGCCCCTCCCGTTCACGCGGCCACGGGCGGCCACGGTTTTTGAAACACAACTGCCGTCTCCATTACACAGACGGTGACTTTACAAGTTTCTTGATAAGCCAGCGGGCGAGCCAGCCGAAGAGAAGGCCGAGGGCAAGGCCGGCGAGCCAGCCGACCAGGACGTCGCCAAGGAAGTGCTTTCCAACAAATACGCGGCTTATTCCGACAAGCACAGCCCAGATGATCATGCAGATACCGTAAGCCCGGTATCTGCTTGTTTTATCTGCCCTGAACCCTATGAGCGAGCATACTGCAATGCACATTGCGTTGGCGGCGTGGGCGGAGAAGAAGCCGTAAAGCTTACCCGGTTCTTCCAGGACGTGCAGGCCGTGCTCCATCATCCACGGGTCGTGAACTGGCCTTAGGCGGCCGACAGTCTCTTTCACGAGGTTGCAAAGCTGGTCGCTCGCGCCAATGCACAAAAGTGTGCAGGCCAGGACTATCAGGGCGCGTTTCCAGCCCAGGCGCACAAAGAGGAATACCGTGATGAAGCCGCCGATTACGAACGTGAGCGGGCGGAACGAGAAGACCTGCCAGATGAAGTCTGTGACGGGTGAGTTGAGACCGTTTATGGCAAGGCTGATTTGCCTGTCGATTATTTCTGCAGAGCCTTCCATAGGGCGTCCTTGAGCTTGTCGAGCCCCTCGCCGCTAGCGGAGGAGATGAATACGTGGGGGATGCGCTTGGGGAGTTTGGGTTCAATCTCCTTCTCTATTTCCTCATCTATGATGTCGCACTTGGTTATGGCAAGCACCCGCTGCTTGGTGAGCAGCTCCGGGTTGTAGAGCTTGAGCTCCGACAGAAGGGTTTTGTAGCTGGCGGCTATGTCGTCTTCTTCGCAGCTGACCATAAACAGCAGCACCGAGTTGCGTTCTATGTGCCTAAGGAAGCGCGTTCCAATGCCCTTGCCCTCGTGAGCGCCCTCTATGATACCGGGGATATCTGCCATTACGAACGAACGGTCGTCGTAATAACGGACGATGCCCAGATTGGGCTCGAGCGTGGTGAAAGCGTAGGATGCGATCTTCGGTTTGGCCGAGGTGACGGAACTCAGGAGCGTGGATTTCCCTGCATTGGGGAAGCCCACCAGGCCCACGTCCGCGAGCAGCTTGAGTTCCAGTATGTATGCTCCTTCT
>JAGCCD010000082.1 GCA_017651785.1 Bacteroidales bacterium | reverse complement strand
CCCAGCTGGGGGCCTACATTCGGCTACGCAGAAGACGCTCCTTCAGGCGGCAATGGCGGATGCCTCCGTCTGTCTTCCGAGAACCAGATTCACGACCAGGCCAACAACGTCCAGTTCTACCAGGCCATCGAAGTTGAGGAAGGTGACTACCTCGAACTCTCCGCAAGGATGAAGTGGGGCGACAACACCAACGACAGCGGCCTTCTGTGGTTCGGTATCGCCGAGCTTGAGGACGAGATAGGTAAGGACGGAACTTCCGTAGTTGAAATGTACAACTACTGGAACTCCGCCTTCGACAACCCCGGATCGGAAGCCGTTCCCGCCCTTGACAGCGGTTTTGAGGCCGACGCCAACTACATCGCAAAGAATGCCGAGCTTGGACTCGGTTACAGCAACGGCGGCGAGCCCGTAGCCCACTACTGGGCACAGAAGACCGGAACCGTCTACTTCTATGTTGACCTGCGTTCCGTATGGGGCAGCCACTTCGGACCCGGCATCAACTATCTCTTCGACGAGATCAGCGTGAAGGTCGTTCCTGCGCCGGCTGAATAAGCAACTTGTTTTTTCAGGCAGGGGCGGGGCCCCGCCCCTGCCTTTTTTATATTTTTGTATTATGAAACCGACCATTCTTTCTTCCCTCCTTTTCCTCTGCCTTGCGGCCGGCGTGGCATCCGCCCAAGATACGGACAACCGTTTCATGCGTGAGTTCACGGAGAACTTCGACGCGTCCCGTCCGCAGTACCTCAACACCAGCGGAAGCGCCCTCCGTTACTATTGCGGCGTTGAGTCGCTCACGGAGAAGGGCACTGGAGTGATGCTTATGCGCATCAGTCCCAAAGACCCTGCGGGAGCGGGCCGCGGTCCCGAAATCACTACGAGCAAGAGCACGCACTTCGGCACTTATTCGGCCAGGATCCGCGTGCCCGACGTGAAGAGAGCACAGCCCAACGTGGGTGTAGTGGTCGGTTACTTCACCTATCGTTTCACTCGCGGCTTCGGCCTGAGCGAGATAGATTTCGAGTGGCTGATCGCAGATCCCACGCTCATATACATCGGCACCTGGACCAGCGATCCGCAGAACGTCGGCAATCTTCAGAGAGTCGGCCGCACCATCAACCTTGCCAAGGGCCAGATTCTCTACACCAACTACCGTTCGTATCACGACGGCAACCGCAATCACAATTTCGACAAGAACGACGATGCCGCCCTGACCCCCAGGACCATCGATCCCATAGACGGATACAACGCGTCCAAGCAGTTCTACGTGTACGGCTTCGACTGGTATCCCGACCGTCTCACCTGGTGGATCGAGCACCCCGAGACGAAAGAAAAGATTATCCTCTGGGACTACAGGGGAACCACGCCCAATTTCTCGGGCATTCCCCAGTCTCCCACCACATACATGCTCAACTACTGGCATACGAACAATTGGCCGGTAGATACCAACTCAAGGTCCATCGAGGCTCCCAAGTACCCCTATTTCCTGGAAGTTGACTGGATGAAGTACGAGCCCTACGACGACATAAACATCAAGTGGCGTCAAGATAACAACTTCTAGCCATGGTCAAGCGTTTGGCTTTACTTGCGGTCCTGTCGCTGCTCCTTATGCCTGCGTGCGAAAAACCGGACCCCGTGGTTCCGGACGATCCCACGCCGGAAGTTCCCGACGTGCCCGATGTGCCGGACGTGCCTGATGTTCCCGACGAACCCGAGCAGCCCAAAGACAAGGACGTAACCCTCATGCAGGCGTTCTCTGAGGATTTCTCCTCAAAGGAATCGGAGTACTTCGATTTCTTCTATAAGACGGATGTCGACGACTTCCGCTACTATCCCGGTTTCCCGTCCCTGAGCGAGAACGGAAACACCGTCCTGATGCTCAGGCTCGACCCTTCGGAAGCATCCGGTTCCGGTTCCGCCATAAGTTCCAAAGACTATACGTATTACGGCACTTACAGCGTGCGGCTGCATATCCCGGACATAGCGGCGGTGCAGCCGAAACTCGGCGCGTGCGTAGATTTCGCCCTTCATGACGATGACGGCGTATTCGGCACCGACGATGTGTCCCTGAGCTTCAGGCTTGCAGACCAGACGGCAGTCTATACCTCCCTTTCACGTACCTATCCGGATCCCGTAGACATCAAAAACACAGCGGTTCCGGAGCTCTCGGGCTTCAATGCCGCCTCGAAGTATTACATATACGGCCTGGACTGGTCTGCAGAGAAGATGAGCTGGTGGCTCAAGACAAAAGAATCGGGCGACAAGATTGTACTCGCGGAGAATACGGAAAACGTCCCTTCCCAGCCTCTCAGGCTTCTGTTGAGGTTCTACCACAGCACGCAGCATCCCGCTCGTGACAACGATTCAAGCACTCAGGCCCCCTACTATCCTTACGAGTTGGAGGTCGACTGGATTAAATACACCCCTTCCGAATAATGAAGACACGTTTGTTAATCTGCCCTGTCCTGCTGCTTGCTGCAAGCCTTGCCTACGGTCAGGAGCAGCCGAAGTTCCACGGAGCTTTCAAAGAGGACTTTTCGGGCGCCTCTTCCCAGTATTTCGACTACAACTACCGTCCTTCCGGTGACGATTTCCGCTATTACTCCGGCTTCTCTTCACTGTCCGAGGAGGGGACTGACGTGATGATGTACCGCATCGATCCCGAGGATCCCGCGGGTGCCGGCCGCGGTCCGGAAATCATCTCCAAGGACTACACCTTCTATGGCAGCTATTCCGCCCGCATAAAGGTGCCCAAGGCCTATGAAGTCCAGCCCAACGTGGGCGCGGTGGTAGGCTATTTCACCTATAACATAGACCGTGAGTTCGGCCAGAGCGAGATAGACATCGAGTGGCTGCTGGCAGACCCCCGCATCATCTATGTCGGTACGTGGACGGGCAAGCGCGGCGCTCACAACCGCGTGGGCCGCATCATCAACCTTGCTACGGGAGAGATACTTGAGACCATCTGGCGCAGCGAGGTTCGGCATCAGGACGGAACCGTCACGCGCGTGCCCAACACACCCTTCAAGTGCCGTCAGAACAAGCCCGCAAAAATAGAAGCGATAGAAGGCTACGACGCCTCCGACCGCTTCTACGTGTATGGCTGGGACTGGTATCCCGACCGTCTGGTATGGTGGATGGAGCACCCGGAAACGGGCAAGAAGATCATCCTGTGGGACTACAAGGGCAAGAAGGTGTTCCCGGATCAGCCTTCAAAGACTGGCGTACCGTGCCTCAAGAGCAAATACCGCCTGAATTTCTGGCACACCAACAACTGGCCTGTAGAGACTAACCCCAACTCCATCGAGAAGCCGCTGTATCCCTACGAGCTGGAGATAGACTGGATGGCTTATACCCCCTTCGACAAGTACAATCCCTATCTCTGACCGCCGGGTCAGTCGAATTTATAACGCTTCTGGGAGTTCTTCCAGCCGGCGTCCGACTTGTATTGGGAATAGTAGATTACGATGTCCGCCTCTGACTTGTATTCGGTAAAGAAGATCTTTACCTTGGCGTCCGACTTGTAATCCGTAAAGAACCAGAGACCTTTGTTCCCCTGGGCGTCGCTCTTGTAGGAGCACTTGTAGACTACGAGGTCCGCGTCGCTTTTGTACTGGCTTACATATACTTTTACGTTCGCGTCGCTCTTGTACTTGCAGGAGTAGATAGTCTGCGCGGATGCGGCAGCCGTGCCTAAGACGGCGAGAATGAGGATAAAGAGAATCTTTTTCATAACCGTAGCTTTTTGCAAATATATGAAAACATGCAAAAATGATGCAAAAAAGTAGTATCTTTACGCTCCGAAAACACTAAAACATGAAGATCCACGTAACCTCGGAGACTTCCCGCCTGCGGGAGGTCGTTCTTGGGCTCCCGGACTCCAACGGTCCCGTCCCCAAGCTCCGCGAAACCTTCGACGCAAAGTCGTACGAGTCCGTAATGCGGGGCGTATATCCCAAGGAAGAAGCAATCAAGAAAGAGATGGACGCCTTCGAGGCCGTACTCAAGAAATACGGCGTGAAGGTATACAGGCCCAGGCTGGTGAAGAACTGCAACCAGGTATTCGCGCGCGACGTGGGCTTCGTGATTGACGACAAAATCATCGTTTCCAACATCATTCCCGACCGTCAGGAAGAGATAGACGCCTACGAAGAGATATACAGCCAGATCCATTACACCCACATCTACAACCTTCCCGAGGCCGTACATGTGGAGGGTGGAGACGTAGTGCTGTACAACGGCATCATCTTCCTTGGCCAGTATGCGTTCGAGGATTACGCCGAGGTTAAGACCGCACGTACCAACCGCCTTGCGCTGGACTATCTGAGGATGATTTTCCCGGACAAGACCATCATCCCCCTCAACCTCCGCAAGAGCGACACCAACCCGCGCGACGGCATCCTCCATCTGGACTGCACGTTTATGCCGGTCGGGCGGGACAAAGCCATAATCTACAAGCCCGGTTTCCTCAACCCGCGCGACGCAGACCATATCATAGACATGTTCGGCCGTGAAAACGTGTTCGAAATCACTGATGAAGAGATGTACTACATGAACACCAACATCTTCTCCATCTCTGAGGACGTGGTAGTGGTGGAAGAGAACTTCAAGCGCCTGGCCAACTACCTGCGCGGCATATGGGGCATGACCGTAGAGACCGTGCCTTATTTCGAGATTTCCAAGATGGGAGGCCTCCTGCGCTGCTCCACCCGTCCCTTAAGACGCGACTAGCCATGGCAAGACTCGCAATGATAGCTTTCGGTGGCAACGCCCT
>JAGCCD010000081.1 GCA_017651785.1 Bacteroidales bacterium | reverse complement strand
TTGCGTACAGGGAATCTCCAAGGAAACACTCTGATGTGTATTCCGTAAAGCGGCGCTCGCGCACGGTAATCTGCTCCCACGGCATGAACGGCGCACGGGCATCCTCGTCCCTCTGCCAGCGCACCCGGAGGGTGTCTGATATCTCTGCAAAGGTATCCTTGAACTTCTTGCCCGATACTTCTTTTACCGTCTTTTGCCAGACAAACAGCGGGAACGACCATTTCTTGTTGCGGAAGAGGCGCTCGTAATAGCGGGCGGTGAAATCCTGAGCCCCGTAGAGCGAGCGCATGCCGGCAATCTTTATGTAACCAACGGTGTAATAATCTGGCGTATAATACTTTATGGAGCCGAAACGCCACTTCCAGTAGTCCCTGAGGTCGTTCTCCCTGAAGGCGGCGCGATAGTACTCCAGGAAGGCCGACTGGCGGCCGCGGCCGGATGCGGAAAGTTCGGTTTCTGCCGTAACGGCGTCGCCCTCAAAGAAATCGGGGCCGCAGTAGACACTGCTGGCGGCGCCCACGAACAATTGCCCCACTATCCAGTTGTACGGCTTGTACGGCCGCGCGTTCGCGAACTGCATCTGGGCAACGTGACGCGACTCGTGCGTTACGAGATGCTCCTCCCAAGGGACCGACAGCGGAGACTTGAAGTCAGGCGTGGTAAGGAGCTCCATGCGGCTCGGCGTCCAGGCAACCATTCCGTTGGCGTTGGCAGTCCAGGGGTGCAGCACTACGGGCAGCGGCCTGCGGTATTCCTGGTTTGGAATAAAGCCCGCAGTGGCACCTACGGGCTTTTTAACTTGTTCAAGAAGAGTGGCGTATACCCGCGCCAGGGAATCCAGTCCCTGCGGGTAGATTACCTTGTAGTCAGCGGTGCTGACCTGCTGCCAGCGCACCCCTGCCGGCTCGTTGCCCTGAGTGTAGAACTGGGCAGCGGCCGGAAGGGCGGCAAGGCAAAGGGTCGCCGCTACTGCAAGGATGCGCCGGAGCATCGATTAGAGTTTGCGTGCGCCGTCTGAAATAACGACGTCGTGAACCTTGAGGTCTATGCCGAAGGCGGCGCGGTACTGCTCTTTGGCAGCGGCCACAAAGCCATCGTACAGCTCTTCCTTAACGAGGTTGATGGTGCATCCGCCGAAGCCTCCGCCCATTACGCGGGCGCCGGTGACGTCCATCTTGCGGGCAAGGCGGGCAAGGAAATCAAGCTCGGGGCAGCTCACCTCGTACAGGCGGCTGAGGCCGAAGTGGGTCTGGTACATCATTTCGCCCACGGTCTCGTAGTCTCCCCTCTCCAGTGCGTCGCAGACGTCAAGCACGCGCTGCACTTCGCCGATTACGTATTCTGCGCGGATGAAGTCTTCCTGGGTGATTTTGCCGCGGACCTCGTCGAGCCATACCCTCTTGCAGTCGGACAGGAATTCCACCTCCGGGTGGTTCTCCTTTATGGCTGCGGCAGCCCTTTCGCAGGACTGGCGGCGGAAGTTGTAGGCGGAGCTGGCGAGCTCGTGCTTTACGCAGGTATCCAGCAAAACAAGCTTGTAGCCCTGGGGCTTGAAGGGGAAGTACTGATACTCCAATGTCTTGCAGTTCAGGCGGATAAGGGCGCCCTCCTTGCCAAAGCAGGAAGCGAACTGGTCCATTATTCCGCACATCACGCCGCAGTAGTTGTGCTCTGTGCTCTGACCTATGCGGGCAAGGGTGAACAGGTCGAGCCCGTTGCCGTTGAGGTCGTTAAGGGCGTAGGCGAAGCAGCTCTCCAGCGCTGCGGAGGAGCTGAGGCCGGCGCCAAGGGGAACGTCTCCGGCAAATACGGCATCGAAGCCGGCAACCTTGCCGCCACGCTTGATGGTTTCCCGGCACACGCCGAAGATATAGCGGGCCCACTGCTCGGCGGGTTTGTCTTCCTCCTCGAGTCCGAAGATTGAAGATGCGTCGTAATCCAGCGAATACAGGCGTACCTTGTCTGTTCCGTTGGGTTTGATTTCTGCCATTATGCCCTTGTCTATGGCGCCGGGGAACACGTATCCGCCGTTGTAGTCCGTGTGCTCGCCTATGAGGTTGATGCGGCCTGCGGAGGCGTAGAACACGCCGTCTTCTCCGTAAAGCTGGAGGAATTTGCTGTGGATTCTCTCTTTCATTTGGTTATCTGTGTTATACGTTGAATAGAAAATGCATTATGTCGCCGTCCTGCACCACATAGTCCTTGCCTTCTATGCCCATCTTGCCGGCAGCGCGTACGGCAGCCTCGGTCTTGTACTGCACAAAGTCGTCGTACTTGATTACCTCGGCGCGGATGAAACCCTTTTCGAAGTCGGTATGTATGACACCGGCGGCCCTGGGGGCCTTGTCTCCGGAGTGGATGGTCCAGGCGCGGCACTCGTCGGCGCCGGCGGTGAAGAAGGTGCGCAGGCCAAGCAGCGCATAGGCGCTTTGCACCAGGCGTACTACGCCCGACTCCTGCAGGCCCATCTCCTCGAGGAACATCTGCCTGTCCTCGTAATCTTCCATCTCCGCTATTTCAGTCTCGGTTTTGGCGGAGATGACGAGGATGCCGGCGTTCTCTTCCTTTACGGCTTCGCGTACAGCGTCTACGTATGCGTTGCCCTCTGCTGC
>JAGCCD010000080.1 GCA_017651785.1 Bacteroidales bacterium | reverse complement strand
GTAGTCGTCGTCATTCAAGGTGAGTCCCGGCCAGGGTTTCATGGACTTCCAGACTTCATACAGGCCGGAGACCGTTTCTTCGTCGGCCGCCACGCGGATCAGGCTTCTGAATGCAGTGAGCCTTACTCCTGCCGGCAATTTACCGTTCCGGGAGACATCCAGCAGCACCTTCTCCGCGGCCTCCGGCTCATGCCTCCACACATCACGCAGATAGCCGAGAGCTCCGGCGGCCACGAGCTGATTCTGTTCTGTCGCCAGCAACTTGCCTATGCAGCCGCAAAGGTCTCCCGGCGCCATTCTGCCGTGGAGCATATTCTCGTACAGGTTTGCAAGTGTAGAGAGTCTTTCGTACGGCTTCCCAAGCTTGGGCAATATGTCCATTGAAGCGCGCAAGCCATTGGGTGTCAGCGGATAATACCCGTATCCAAGGGCGTCAAGGTTGGCAGGAACGTCCGACTCGGGATACTCGGGCATGCCCTTTTCCTCCACCCATCGGTGACTCCAGGCGGCAAGGTCAGCATCTGTGTGCGAATCCAGTATCTCGATGAGCGCGGGCCAGGTGGCGTTGCCGTACATATACGTGTTCAGGTACTCCTGCAAGCCGCTCCGGAAAGCTTCTGCCCCAAGAGTGTCTGCAAGCATGCGCATAACCACCGGCGCTTTGTCGTACACTATGTTGCCGTACACCAGCCCCGCATCCTGAAGGTTGCCCAGCTGCTGCCTTATGGGGTTGGATCCCGCCGTGCGGTCTTCCGCATACGCCGTGATGTTGAAGCTGCGGAAGTCCTGGGTGCGGAAGTCGATGTCGGGGAACTCCGGCCTGCACATCATTGCGGCGAAGTGGTTGGCGAAGACTTCTTTAGTCCAGACGTCGTCGAACCACTCCATCGTTACAGCATCTCCGAACCACAGGTGTGCTGTCTCGTGCGCTATGAGCTCCATGCGGGACAGGCGTTCTGCGTCAGTGGGCTGGGGCGGCAGGAACATACGCCCCTCGTTGTACAGGATGGCGCCAGGGTGCTCCATGCCTCCGAACTGGAAGCCCGGAACTATTATGCAGTCGTACTTCCGGAACGGCATGGGGATGCCGGTATAATCCTCCATCCACTCCAGGGCGGATGTGATTTGACGGTGAATATCGGGCAGTTGCGCCACTTTTGCCGGATCCGTCTCCCGGTAGTAGATGTTGATGAGGCGCTTGCTGTCTTCGAATTCCTCCACCTGCCAGCGGCCGGCGCAAATCTCGAACAGATAGGAGCTTACAAGGCCGCTCTGCGCAAAGCCCACGCTTTTGCGGTTATCCCTTATGCGCTCGTGCACCGCGGGACCGTTGGACACCGCAACCCAGTCTGCGGGCATGATGACCTCCAGCGAGTAGGTGGCTTTGAGGTCGGGCTGATCGAAGCAGGGGAACAACGTGCGCGCACGCTCGGGTACGAGCAAAGTATATAGGTAATCCGGATGACGGTTGAGGGTTGCCTCCTCCGGGATAAAACTCACGTGAACCTTGTTGCTGCCGTTCCTGAGAGCGTAACCCGGTAATACGATATGCTCGTCCCTAATGTCTGCCTTGATGCGTAATCCGTTTACTTCCAGGCTTTTGATGCCTGATTTTCCGGGACGCCAGTCCAGCTGCAGCGGCGCGTGGCCTTTGAGTTTGAAGGAAATGAGAACCGACCCCTCGCAGGGCTCATCCATGCTGTCAGGTATGTTGAAATCTATCCCGTAACGGAGGTCTGACACGCGCGTTTTACGTTCCTGCGCAAGCTCGCGGCTCACGCCGGGTACAACCGCCACGGAACTGCAGGCTGTAAAAACAGCCAAAGCGGTTGCTGCGAATAAAAGGATGTTTTTCACTTTGTGCCGATAGGAGGTTGCACAAATATATGATTTTTTCGCTACCTTAGCGAATCCAAAATTTGAATCATGGCAGAAAAAGTAGCAAAATTGATGAACGATTCGCCGCTGGCGCGGTGGACGGTACTTGTGCTCGTGGCACTCATGATGTTCTTCGCATACATGTTCGTGGACGTGATGAGTCCGCTCAAGTCGCTGGTAGAAGGCAATTTGGGTTGGAACAGCAGTGTCTTCGGAACTTATGCGGCATCGGAATACATACTTAACGTATGCGGCTTCCTCATCATAGCCGGCATCATACTGGACAAGCTTGGAGTGCGCTTTTCCGGCGTGCTGTCCGCCGCCATAATGGTGGTGGGTGCAGGCATCAAGTTCATAGGCGTGAGTGACTGGTTCCAGACCACCGGCTTCGCGCAGTGGCTCGGCAGCTGGTGGGTAGAGATGCCCGCAAGCGCCAAGATGGCCTCCCTGGGCTTCATGATCTTCGGCTGCGGCTGCGAAATGGAGGGCACCAACGTCTCCAAGATTCTGGCCAAGTGGTTCAAAGGCAAGGAGATGGCCCTGGCAATGGGACTTGAGATGGCAATCGCCCGCCTTGGCGTGTTCGCCGTGATATGGATTTCTCCCGTCATCGCCAATGCCGCCGGCGGCTCCGTGGTGGCCCCTCTGGGCTTCTGCGGCGCTCTGCTCTGCATCGGTCTCATCAACTTCATAATCTTCGGCGTAATGGACCGCAAGTTCGACAACCAGCTCATCGCCGCCGGACTCGCAACGGACGAGAAGTCTCCC
>JAGCCD010000006.1 GCA_017651785.1 Bacteroidales bacterium | reverse complement strand
GTATACGCCGTCGGCCTCTGTGAGCTCGAAGTCGGTGTCCCAGCTGGTGCCGTTGATCTGGCCGATGAGTGAGTAGACGTCTCCTGCGCTCACGGTGAGTGTAGGATTGCTCTCGTCGGTAAGGTTGAGGACCACTTTATACAGGCCTGCAGGTGAGCTGAAGTTCTTACCGCCGGCCACAACGGGCATAGCCTCGCCGAGGGTGACTTCAACGGGCTCTTCGTCGCCGGGGGCGCCGTAGTTCTCTGCCCAGTCTGCATCCTTGCGCACCTTGAAGGCTCCGTGTGAGCCGTCTTCCTTGTCTGCGTTGGTGAAGAAGCCGGTCCATACGCCTGCGTCTTCTGTCATTGCAACATCGCCGCCCCAGCCGTTGAAGTCGCCGATGATGCCCCAGCCGGAAGGTGCCGGAGGTTCGGGTGTGTCGTTGCTGACCTTGCCGGATACACGCACGCCGCTTGCGGCAGTAACCTTTGCAGTGCCGTCGCCGGGTACTACGAAGAGGTCGTAGACGCCCGCTGCACCAACGATGATGTTGGGACCGTCCTGGGTGACAGGGAAGTCGTTGTCGAGGCCTCCGAACTCACCGCCCAGGTTGACGGCCCAGTCTCTGCCCTGACGGAACTTGAATTCGTCCGCCGCGCCTATCTGTACGCTGAACGCCACGTGGGTGGTACCGTCGGTGACCATTGCGATGTCGCCGTCCCAGCTGATGCCGTGCGCCGGAAGCGCTCCGATGACTGACCAGTCGCTGGCGTAGACGAAGTCGGGATAAGGATCGTATGCTTCCGATACCATTGCGGTCTGGCCGCTCTCGTACAGGAAGAGGTCGTAGATGCCGTCTGCAGTGATCTTGATGTTGGGACCGTCCTGACTTACTTTGAACTCCTCTCCAAGGGTGGAGAAGTCGCCGCCGTAGTTCTCGTCCCACTTCTGGTCCTTGCGGAATTTCACTTCGTCGCCGGCCTTGAGCTTGACGTGTGCCGCAACGTGGTTGCCCGCGCCGTCGGTCCACATGTTCAGGTCGCCGTCCCAGCTGATTCCGTACTCGGAGATGGCTCCGATGAGGGTCCAGGCGCTGGCTTCAACATATTCCTCGTAAGGGCTGCCTACGATTTCAGGAATAATCATTTCCAGCGAAGGGATGGTGATGTGGGCCTCGGAATCTACGAAACCGTTTACACCGTTGTCCCTTGCAGGATCCTGCATTGAGGCGCGGATGGCGAGTTCCATTGATGCGGAGCTGCCTTCCTGTGCGCCGAGGGCGATACCCGCCCTGATGAGGTTCACGAGCTTGACGGTAAGCTTGCCGTCTTTCTCTGAGGAGGCGATGGTTCTGCTGACGTCTTCGCCGTTAAGCTTGACGATGGCGAAAGAGTGCTTGGGAGCGATGGAGGTGTTGAAACTCGTATTGAACGCTCCAGGGGTGTAGGAAGCCGTAACGGCATCTTCTCCTATGTCGTAAGAACCGAGTACGGGAGGAGTCGCGAGGGCATCGTCAAAGATGGCCTGCTTCTCGTTAACGCAGGATGCTGCAAAGAATGTCAGCAAGCCTGCCGCTATGATTGTAAAAACTCTTTTCATTGCTGACACTATTTATAGTATTCGTGCTGGAAAGGTACGAGCTTGGAATTGGCGAGAAGGTCGCTGTCGGGGATGGGGTAGACGTTGCGTCCCTCGTCGACGGCACGTCCTTCATAGACGTCGCCCTTCCACTGCCAGAGGTATTTGCCCGTAGTGAAGAGGCCGAACCGTACAAGGTCGCTGCGCCTCCAGCATTCCTGATAGAGCTCACGGCCGCGCTCGTCGATGATCTCGTCGAGGCTGAGTGAGGATACGGCGGGGATGCCGGCGCGTGCGCGCACCTGGTTGAAGGCTGAAAGGCCGTCTATGGAAGCGCCGCGGGCCTGGCACTCTGCCGCCATAAGAAGGACATCTGCATAACGCATCATGGGGAAGTCTGTGTCTACGGAACCCTTTTCCTTGGCGTAGCCGCCGTCGGATGTGCGGTTGAGGAACTTCTTGAACGCGTAACCGTTGAGGTTGTTGCCGATGTCGATGATGTCTTTGGTCTGTCCTTCAGTATGGAAGAGGTTGCGGGCGTCGTTGGCTGCGAACTTGTCGTAGAACTGAGGAGTTACGTGCAGGCCGCTCCAGCCGGAGGTGATGCCGATTTCGTCGGGATCCATGGTGGGGTTGTCACCGATGGTGGAACCGAAGATGATGTAGTTGGTGGCACCGTAGCTGGTGGTGTTCACGCCGTCCTGCTCCACGGCGAAGATGATTTCGTCCGTGCAGCGCTGGTTGTCTGCGATGAAGAGCTCCTGATAGGCGTTGTAGGTGCCTGCGGAGGTGGTGTGCAGCTTGTAGCCGTCGTCCATAAGGTCCTTGAGCACGTCGGCGCATTCCTGCCATTTGGCGGTGCCGGTGTAGACCTCTGCATTGAGGTAAAGCTTGGCAAGGAGGAACTTGGCGACTCCCTTGTCTGCGCGTGCATAACCGTTGCCCCTGGGGGCTGCGAGGACGCTGTTGTCTATGAGGTCCTTGAGCTCGGTCTCAAGCCATACGAACAGGTCTGCGCGGCTGATTCCGTCGGGGTTGGCGCCCACGATGGAGGTTTCGTCGGCGAAGGGGCCGTTGCCGAAGTTGTCTATGGCGTGCAGGTATGCGAGAGCGCGGAGTACGCGGGCCTCGGCGATGAACTCTTCCTTGTTCGCGAATTCAACGCTGGAAGCCTTTGCCTCGCGGATGAACTCGTTGGCCATTGCGACCTGCAGATAGATACGGGAGTAGAATGAATAGATGAAACCGTCGTCGGTGGTCCAGTTCATCCAGTGGAAGTTCTTGATGGTACCGTCGTTCCAGCTGTTGGTGCATTCGTCGGTAGGGAGCTCGTTGAGGTTGTAAAGTCCCCTTATGTACTGGGAAGCACCGCCGTCAAGACCGGAAAGTGAAGGGCCTCCGTCCTTACCGTAGTAACCGGGGGTGGCGTAGCCTGTGTATACGCCTGCCAGGAGAGCCTCAAATGCAGCTTCGTCTACGAGAACCTTGTCTGCGGTATCGGCGTTGGGGTCGATAGGGGTGACGTTCAGGTCCCATACGCAGGAGCTGAGTGTAAATGCGGCCAGAGTGGCGCAGATGATATATTTGAGTGTTTTCATGATCTCGCAGAATTAGAAGTTGAATTTGATGCCTGCGACGAAAGTTCTGGGGCGGGGGTACATGGTACCGTCAATTCCGCCGTAGATTTCGGGATCGATTCCGTCATACTTGGTGAGGGTGCAGATGTTCTGCACGGTGCCGAAGATGTTGAGGGATGCGAAACGGTCTTCCGTAACCTTGAACAGCCTGGGGAAGGTGTAGCCAAGGGTGAAGTTGTCCAGCTTGAGGAAGGAGCCGTCGCGGACGTAGTAGTCGCTCAGGTACTGTGCCTGGGAGAACATCGAGTATGCTGCGGAGGCCACGCGGTTGCCGACGAAGCTGTTGGTCCAGAGGTCTGCGAGCATTTCGGTGTCTGACGCGACGTTGTTGTATACCCAGTTGCCCAGGGAAGCGTGGCCGCTCAGGGCCGCGGTCCAGTTCTTCCAGCTGAAGGAGGTGTTGAAACCGAAGGTCCAGTCTGCGAAGGGCTTGTGGTAGAAGTATTTGTCTGCAGCGGTGATCTGTCCGTCGGGGATGGCGTTGCCGTTCTCGTCGAAGGCGCCGGCGCGGTCTACATATACGCCGCTGATGGGCTTGCCGTCCTTGTCGTACACCTGCTGGTACACGTAGAAGGCGTTCATCGGCATGCCTACCTGGAACATCTGCACCGTGTTGCCGGTACCGCCGGAGATGCCGCCGGTCTCTACGCCGGTTGCGTCGCTGTCGGAAGCGGTGAGCTTGGTGATGACGTTGTGGTTGTATGCGGCGTTGGCGCCCACGGTCCAGCTCATGTCACGGGTCTCTACCAGGATGGCGTTCACGTCGAACTCTACACCCATGTTGGTCATTGAACCGATGTTGGTGTTGAGGAAGTTGGTGAGGTTGCTCAGGGCAGGGACGGGGATGAAGTTAAGGATGTCCTTGGTGTCGCGCTTGTACAGGTCTACGCTTGCGGTGAGCCTGTCTTTCCAGAAGCCGAAGTCTACACCGGCGTTGTAGGTGGTGGTGGTCTCCCACCTCAGGTCTGCGCTGTAGCCGAGTGCGGATACGGGAGTGACGAGCCTGTCACCGAAGTAGTAATATGAGCCGAGCTGGTTGGTGAGGAACTGTGCGAAGGTATCGTACAGGCCGCCGACTGCCTGCTGGCCGGTCTGGCCCCAGCTCAGACGCACCTTGGCGGTGGAGAGATTCTGGGCGCCTGCCATGAAGTCCTCGTTCATTACGTTCCAGGCGAATGCCACTGAGGGGAAGATACCCCATTTGTGGTTCTGGAAGCGTGAGGTTCCGTCGGCGCGGAGGGTGGCGGTGAGCAGGTACTTGTCTGCGAAGCCGTAGTTGGCCCTTCCGAAGAAGGAGATGAGGTAAAGCTCGCCCTTGCCCACTGAATTGCCCAGAGTGGCGTTGTCGCTCAGGCGGTAGCTGTCGCTCTTGCTCTCGTTGTAGAAGTGCTGCCAGGAGTAACCGGCCATGAAGTCTACGTTGTGTACGTCTGCGAATGTGTGGTTGTAGTCGCCGTAGAACTCGAGGGTGGTGTCGCGACGGCCGTAGCTGTAGTCGGTGTGGGAACCGCCGCCGGCCTCGCGGGTGTTGTGCCAGGATTCCTCGGAGCCCTGAGCTATCTCGTTCATTCCGCCGGACTTGGCCCAGTCCAGACCGAGGTTGAGGTTGAAGCGGAGGTCTTCCAGTCCGTGGACTTTATAGTCGAACTGGGCGTTGCCGATGAAACGGTAGGCGTCTGCGGTGTCCGTCTTGGAGTTCAGGAGGGCCACAGGGTTCATCGTCGCCATGCCGTTGATGTTGCCGGAAGCGTCGTGCCAGGCTGTGAAACCGTTAAGGTTGTAGCCGGGAACGTCGTTCTTTACGGGCTTGGTGGGATCGTAATGGTTGGCGGCGCTGATGGCGCTCTGGTTGGCATACCAGTTCTTTGCGTATGTGCCCTTGCCGTTAAGGTTTACGGTGAGGTGCTTGTTGAAGAAGGTCGGAGAGAGGTTCAGGGAAAGGGTTCCGCGGTCCATCTTCGAGCCCTTGAGGGTACCGTTCTGGTCTGTGAAACCGGCGGATACGCGGTAAGGGAGGAATGAGCCGAGACGTCCGTTCAGTGAGATGTTGCCGTCGTAGGTAGGGGCAATCTGGTAGATTTCCCTCTGCCAGTCGGTGTCATACAGCTCGCCGTTCACGCCGAGGTGCTGCTCAGCTACGGAATTTACGCCGTAGAACTTGTGCATAAGGTCTACGATGGAGTCTTTGGTGAGAAGCTTGTTGTACTTGGCCACCGTGTTCACGGAAGCGGTGAAGTCTACCGCTATGTGAGGCAGGGCGGAAGCCGTCTTGGAGCCTTTCTTGGTGGTAATCACGATAACGCCGTTGGATGCGCGGGAACCGTAGATTGCGGTTGCGGAAGCGTCCTTGAGCACGGAGAAGCTCTCGATGTCCTCGGGGTTGATGGAGGACAGAGGGTCTGACATACCGGAGATGCCGTCGTTGGAAACGGGCAGTCCGTCTATGACCACCAGAGGGCTCTGGTCTGCGTTGAGGGATGCGGTACCACGGATACGGATGGTCGCTCCGGCGCCGGGCATACCGGAACCTGCGGTGACCACTACACCTGCGGTCTTGCCCCTGAGGAGGTCTGCAGGAGTGGTGATGACACCCTTGTTGATCTCGTCGGCCTTGACCGTGGAGACGCTGCCGGTGAGGTCGCTCTTCTTGACGGTACCGTAGCCGATGACCACGACGTCGTCAAGGAATTCGGTGTCCTCTACCATGAAGATCTCTGCGGGCATGTCCTTGGCCGTGAAAGTCTGTGTCGCGTAACCGATGCAACTGACTTCCACCGTTGCGTCGGCGCTTGAAACGGTAAGGATGAAGTCTCCGTCGAGGCCGGTGGGTGCGCCGTTGGAGGTGCCCGCCTCGAGGACGGTGGCACCGATGACGGGTCCCATGGCATCGACTACGACTCCCTTGACCTGGTATCCGCCCTGGGCGAATACATTAGTACCCATCAGCCCCAGAAGGAGTATGGATACTGCGGTTAAAATCCTTTTCATTGAGAGTGTTGTAGTTAATATTTGGTTGAATTGGTATGAGTTACTTGGTCTTGACCAGCGCCACGCTGCAGGCTCCCAGCACCAGGAATATGCCGGCGAGCAGGAGCATTGCGCCCTGGCTGCCGCCAACAAGGCCTATTACGAGGCCTCCGGTAGCGGCGGCGACTATCTGCGGCAGGCAGATGGTGCAGTTGAAGAGGCCCAGGTAGCTGCCCATATAGGGATTACCCTCAAGCGCGTTGGTGAGGAACGTGAAGGGCAGGGCGAGCATTGCGGCCCAGGCGAAGCCGATGAGGAAGTAGCTGGCGAACAGCGCGTACTGGTTGTGGATGAACATTACCGAAGCAAATCCCACGGCGCCCAGCAGGAGGCTCACCACGTAAGCGACCTTGAGGTTCCTGAAGCGGGGGATTGCGAGGGCCCAGAGAATGGAGCCCACCGCCTGAACGGCGAAGAGGACGCCCACCCAGTTGCCTGCGGCCTGGTATTCTGCGGAAGCCACGTCTGTGGTGCCCCAGCAGTTCTTGGCTATTGCACCGTTGGTGTATGTCCACATATAGAGGAACGCGGCCCAGCAGAAGAACTGCACCAGGCCCACGGTCCAGAAAGTTTTGGGCGCCTTTACAAGGAGCTTCAGAAGGCCTTCGGACTTCTTTTCTTCCGCCTTGGCGGGATTGATGCCGTGAAACTCCGCATACTCCTTTGGAGGCATTTCCTTCACCTTCACGAAGGTGTAAAGAACGCAGAGGATGAGGATGGCTGCGCCGAAGTAGAAGCTGTAGATCACGCTGTCCGGAATTACGCCCTCGGGGGCGGTGTTGGCTATGCCTATCCAGGTGAAGAAGATGGGGAAGAGGTAGCCCACCAGGGAGCCTGCGTTGCAAAGGAAGCTCTGGATGCTGTATGCGTGGGCCTTCTGCTTTTCGCTTACCATATCTCCCACCATCATCTTGAAGGGCTGCATGGCCACGTTGATGGACGTGTCAAGGAAGATGAGGGAGAAGAGGCCGAACCACATTGCGGCGTTGAGCCCCAGGAACAGGCGGGTGCCGAAGTGCAGCGAGCCGGCGTTGGGCAGGAACACCATAACCAGCACGGCTATGATTGCGCCTATGAGCAGGTAGGGCTTTCTGCGGCCCATCTTGCACCATGTGCGGTCTGACCACTTGCCTATGAGGGGCTGGACTATCATGCCCATGAGGGGCGGAAGTATCCAGAAGAACGATAGCTGGTGCGGGTCTGCACCCAGCGTGGCGAAGATGCGGCTGATGTTTGCGCTCTGGAGGGCGTATGCAATCTGTACTCCGAAGAACCCGAAGCTGAGATTGAACATCTGCGCGAAAGAAAGGTCTTTCC
>JAGCCD010000079.1 GCA_017651785.1 Bacteroidales bacterium | reverse complement strand
TGTCCTGAAAATGAATGAACCAGTTCTCGCCGAACGGCGTATCTACCCAGGCTCCCTGATGGGGGCCGTTTACCGTTCCCTCGGCCCAGGCCATCGCGATATGCTCCTCGTATGGCCCCTGGATGCTGTCTGATCTCAGGACGGTCTGCCATCCGGTAGCCACTCCGCCAGCGGGGGAAAAGATATAATACAGGCCGCCACGCTTGTAAACCTTTGGTCCCTCGATAGTTGGCTGGGAGAGATGACCGTCGAAAACAATTTTGGATGGCCCGGTTACGGATGAGCCATCGGGACTTAGGGGTGCCAGATACAGTACGCTCTTGAGTCCTGCCCGGGAGCCGGCGCTGCCGTGCACCAGCCAGGCGGTACCGTCATCGTCCCAGAAGGGGCAGGGGTCTATGAAACCTTTCGCGCTCACCACCCAAACCGGTTCCGTCCAGGGGCCCTGGGGCTGCTGGCTCTTCACCATGAAGATGCCGCGGTCGGGGTCGCCGCAGAAGATGTAGAACCAGCCGTCGTGCCAGCGGATGGAAGGCGCCCAGACGCCCTCTCCGTGTCCGGAGGCGGGGTAGTCACTGAGCGCGTAACCAATCAGCTCCCAGTTAACCAAGTCTCTTGAATGGAGAATGGGCAATCCTGGCATGCAGTTGAACGACGATGCGGTGAGATAGTAGTCTTTGCCCACGCGGCACACATCTGGGTCGCTGTAGTCAAGGTGCAGGACGGGATTGGTGTACCGGGCCTGGGGCGCCACTGCCGGGCGGCAGGCGGCAACACAGAGAGCCGCAGCTAGAGCCAGGGCAATGGAGTTGAACTTTACCATCCCAGCACCGCTTCACGTGAAGAAAATGCCTCGGCCTCTGCCGCGGTGAGCACCTTGCCCAGGGCGTTGCGGCCACCGGTGACGGACTTGCCGCTCTGGTCTACGCTGCCGTATTCCTTCCAGCCGGAGGTGGCGGAAGGGGCTGACGGATTGGGAGTTACCTTGCTGTGCCAGCCTTCTGCCGCTATGACGGGGCCCATTGTGCAGCCAACGAAGGTTACATTGTCGAAGCAGTCGGCCTGACCGGCGGAGCGGGCGAGGTACATCGATCCGTTCTTAACGCCGTCTTCTGCCGTGAGCTTGCAGTTCAGGAACACGAATCCTTTGTCTGATGCCGACTGCACGCGTGCCTGGACTATGTATCCGGCGGCGCGGGAGCGGATTTCGCAGTCCTCGAACAGGCAGGCTTTGGGGTATCCCCAAACGAAGTCGCAGTGTCCGGCGATGAGCGATTTGTGCACCCACACGACGCCCTTGCAGAGGAAGGTGTCTTGATACGACAGGAGCGAGCAGCTCTCTACCGTGAGCTTGCCGGATGAGTTGAAGTAGACGGTCTCTGCCTGTCCGTTGGTGGAACCGAAGCTGTTTTCTATTGTGAGCGTTTCCAGAGTGATTCCGTCGCCGCCCTCTATCAGGAACACGCTCCTTCCGCCGTTCTTGCCGATGGACGAACCCAATGCGGGTCGGGTGGATACGGAGCCGCCGGAGCCGTTGGAGTACGACTCGCAGTTGGGGTAGACTATCCTTACACCGCTGGCGGAGTCGCCCTTGAGCGTGATGTTGTTCTTGTCGCGCAGGAAGAGTGTCTCCTCGTAGGTGCCGGGGGCGATTGAGATTTCGCATCCGCCCTTGTCGGCATAGTCCAGTGCGCGCTGGATGGTGCAGAAGTCTCCGCTGCCGTCTGCCGCTACGCGAAGGGACGAGGCCGATGCAGGAGCTGCGGAGGTGGTGAACGTCCATTCGCCCGCAGCCACGCCGGCATGACCTTCTATTACACCTGCGTCCACGGTTACATAATACTCGGTGCCGAACTTGAGGATGCCGCTATGGGGCCTGATAATCAGCGACTTGCCGCTGATGCGTACGGGCGTGCAGTTAACCACCCTGAGCTTGTTGCCGCACGGGAGGGCGTCCATGAAAGTGTTGAACTTGCTGTCTGTGGTCATCTGCTGCAGGGGGATGGCAACGCCGTCTTCCCTTATGCTTACGGTGGCGAGGTCTGAGAGGTCTATGCGGTCTACCTCGGAACCGGAGGCGGTGCAAATCTTGATGAGTCCGGACTTGCCGAGCACCGGGGCGCTGTCCAGCTTGAGCACGAGTGGAGCGTCTACGCAGATGGCGTCATCGCCCGGAGACGGCACCGAACCCTGGGTGACGGCGTCTATCTCGCTGCTGTAATCTGACTTCCAGCCATTGCCGGAGGCGCATACACAGAAACGGTATGCGGTTCCGGGAGTGAGGCCGGTTATGGTGACGTTGCGCTTGTCTGTGCCGCCCTCGCGCTTGTCTTCCGTCGCGCAGGTGAGGCGCCACTGATAGCTGGTTGCCCCTTCTGCGACTTTCCACTGGAAGGTGAGCGAGGTTTCTGTGGCGCCGTGCAGCGTGACGTTCTGCGGCACTACGGGCTCCTGGGGCTTATCTTGTTCTTCCGGCTTGCCGCAAGACAATACAAGGCTCGCGGCGGCAATGATGGTGATCAGTCTGTGTATGCGGTTCATAGTGCCAAGATAGCAAAAAAAAGTCCGAATGGCAAGAAAAGTCACCGTCTCCTCAGCGCACCACCTGCACGCAGACAGGCGCGGGAACCTCTATGGACTTGCCTGTCGGGGAAAGCGCTCCGGTGGCGGGGTCTATTGCGTAAATCTCTACGCTGTCCGAGTCACGGCAGGCGCAGAGGAGGAACTTTCCGTCGGGTGTAATGGTGAAATTGCGGGGGTGGATGCCGGTGGGCTGATAACTGACTGGAGTCACCAGGCCGGAGGCGGCGTCAACGGAGAACACCGCCACGCCGTCTTCTTTGAGACGATGCGACGTGTACAGGTACTTGCCGTCCGGAGACAGGTGGATGTCGGCGCTGCCGTGGCCTTGGCCCTGATATGCGGTCAGCGTCTGGGTGGGCGTAAGTGCGCCGTCATCGTAGTCGAAGCATACCAGCTTGTCGCCAAGTTCGCACAGAAGGTAGGCGTGCTTGCCGTCCGCGCTGAAGCAGAAATGCCGCGGGCCGTACTTCAGGGTGTCTGCGTTGCGCCAGGCTATAGTATTATCCCCCAGAGGCTTAGGGCCGCCGAGACGCTGGAAGCGGTGGATGCAGTCGTTGCCAAGGTCGGCGGCGAAGATGTACTTGCCGTCCGGCGAAATGGCGGCACTGTGTATGTG
>JAGCCD010000078.1 GCA_017651785.1 Bacteroidales bacterium | reverse complement strand
GTCCATATGCCATCTCCGGTCTCGCAGTCACCTTCCCCCTGATGAACATCAGCATCGCCTTGGGCACGCTGGTGGGTGTGGGAGCCATGTCGCTCATTTCCATCCTGCTGGGGCAGAAGAATTACGAAACCGCCGGAAAGGTCCTCAGCAACGCGCTGAGTCTCAATGTGATAATCGGCATACTGTACACGATCGTCACGCTCGCGTTCCTGGATCCCATCCTCTATTTCTTCGGAGCAAGCGAAAACACGATTACCTTCGCCCGGGACTACATGACCATCATCATCCTGGGCAACACCTTCGCTCATCTGCTACACGGATTCAACGGCATCATAAGGGCGTCCGGGCATCCCAAGACCGCAAAGGGACTCACCCTGTTCACGGTGATTTCCAACGCAATTCTGGACCCGATCTTCATCTTCGCCCTGGGCATGGGAATAAGGGGCGCGGCGCTTGCAACCGTGCTGTGCCAAATCATTGCGCTCGTCTACACTTTCCGCTTCCTGGTAGACAAAAAGCACTTCCTGCACTTCTCCAAGCCACTTTTCAGGATTAACTGGAGAGTCGCCAGACGGTCTATCGCAATAGGTTCCGGGCCTTTCCTGATGAACCTGGCCGCCAGCTTGGTTGCGCTTTTCGTGAACCAGCAGCTGCGCAAATACGGCGGAGACCTGGCAATCGGAGCATACGGCATAGTGAACCGCTTCACCATGCTCTTCCTGATGATCTGCATGGGCTTCAACCAGGGACTCCAGCCAATAGCCGGATACAACTTCGGGGCAAAGCAATACTCGCGTGTAAAAGAGATATTCTGGCTTACCGCCAAATGGGAGGTTCTGGTAACCACCCTCTGCTTCCTTTTCTCCGAACTGCTTCCGGGCCTCGCCTGCGGCATGTTCACCAACGACCCCGAGCTGCTCCGCCTCTCCGAGCACGGACTGAGGGTGATGAACAGCGGCTTCGCCCTGGTGGGCTTCGGAATTGTGAGCGGCAACCTTTTCCAGAGCCTCGGAATGGTCAAGACCTCCATCTTCCTTTCCCTGTCGCGCCAGCTGATTTTCCTCCTGCCGCTGCTCTACACCCTCCCCCTGTGGATGAAGGAAACCGGCGTCTGGATAAGCTTCCCCATCTCGGACCTTCTGAGCATAGTCTTCTCCGCCATCTTCATCGCCCGCCTCTTCAAGCGGTTTTCTAAGATCAAGGACGGAGACGTAATGGCGTAAAGCCCTATGACAGAAAATCATCCGCTTGAACCATTCCTGCCGGAAGGCTCCCGCATATTGTTTCTGGGCAGTTTTCCTCCGCCTCGGGGCAGATGGAGCATGGATTTCTTCTACCCCAACTTCATCAACGATTTCTGGCGCATAATGGGGCTGATTTTCTCCGGAGACAGGAACGCCTTTGTGGAGCCGGGTGAAAAGAAGTTCAACAAAGACAGGATCGTAGATTTCTGCACCAAGCAAAGGCTTGCGTTCTTTGATACGGCATCCGCAGTCCAGAGGCTCAAAGGAAACGCATCCGATAAATTCCTGGAGGTTGTGGAGCCGACCGACGTCGGGGCAATCCTCTCGCAAATCCCTTTATGCAAGGATATTGCTGTAACGGGCCAAAAAGCTTTGGACACTCTTGCAGGGCGCTATTCCTGCCCCGTCCCGGCCATTGGAACTTATGAGTCTGTCTCCATAGACGGTTATCCCGTGAGGCTCTGGCGAATGCCGTCAACCTCAAGGGCATATCCCCTTTCGCTGGAGAAGAAAGCAGACTGCTACAGGAAACTATTCTTCCTGTAGCTCTTTGATCCAGGCGATTATGTCAGAGATGGCCTCTTCAGACATAGTCTCCTCTATCCGGGCATATTCGGTGCCCAGACCGGTACTGCAGTGCTGGAACAGGTGATTGAGGTCGGGATACAGGCGGCAGTCTGCCTGGGGGCACAGTGCTTCTACCTTACTGAGGTTGTATTCAGGAATGACCTGGGAGTCCTTGCTTCCGTTAAGCGCCAGAACCGGACATTTGATTCTGGATACATATGGAGCCGGATCCAGCGAAACGAAGTAGTCCATCCAGACCGATTTCTGTTTCAGAATCTGCTTGTACGATATTTTCGCTCCCAGCGCGGCCGCTTTTTTGGGAGCTCCCTGGAGCTCCAGCATCCTGGCTGTCTGGCGCAGAAGAGTACTGTCGCCCCTGTCTGCCATACCTGCAAGGCTGATGATGAAATCCGGCGTGCCTTTATCGGGAGTTTCTGCTCCGGCAAGCATGAACGCAATGGTGCCGCCCTCGCTGTGCCCGATTATGCCGACCTTGGTAAAGCCCTTGTCCCTTAGATACTTAACCGCCGACGCGGCATCTGAGGCGAAGTCTGCTGTAGTGGCCTCGGCGAATACCCCGCCCGAAGCTCCGCACTCCCTGTCGTCGTACCTCAGGGAGGGGATGCCGGCACGGGCAAGTGCGTCTGCCAGAACGGCAAACGGCTTGTGTTCCATCAGGGTTTCATCGCGGTCCTGCTTGCCGCTTCCGCTTACCATAACTACAACAGGCACATCTCTGAGGCTCTCCGGGAGAGTAAATGTCCCTGCAAGGGAGATGTCTCCATTATTAAAACAGATTTCCTCTGCCAGATAAGGGAAAGGAGGAACGGGAGTCTGGGGACGGTTTCTCACTAGTGGTCCGCGCACCATAGCTATGGATGCCTTTACTCCCATCTGGGAGAAAGATCCTATGAGCGAGTCTCCCTGCACTTTTGCCTTGAGGCCGGCGTGGAAGTCGGGGAACTTCACCCAGAGAGATTCTTCCGAAATCTCCTTGACCTGAGCCCGTAGTCCAAAAGCGCCTTGATCCGGAGAGTCTACCGTGCAAGTATCGCCAAGATGCAGCGTAAGAGCCAGTCCGATAGGATCAAGTTCTCCGCTCCATGTACCGAGCAGATTTTCCGGTATGTCTTTGGGCGCCGTTGTGCACATGGCGGCAGTAAAAGCGGATGCAAGAAGTATGAGAAACCTTTTCATAACGATATTACTATTTGTTGCAAATATAGCAATATTTATTGATTATCAATATGGAACAATGGGGTTGCGGTTCAGAGGCCTTTGGACTTTGCTTCGTCCCAGAGGGCATCCATGTCGGCCAGGGTGGCCTGGGCGAGGGTGCGGCCCTGGGAGAGGATGCCCTGCTCTACGTAGCCGAAGCGGCGGCGGAACTTGCTGCAGGCGCCGTTAAGGGCGGCCTCGGCGTCCACGCCGTAGAGCCTGGCGGCATTGATGACGGCGAAGAGGAGGTCGCCGAATTCTTCGGCCATATGAGATTCCCTGTCGGGGCCGGGAATGACGGAGTCTGCTTGCGAGCAGGCTTCCCGGGCCTCGGCGAGCTCTTCCCGGACTTTGGGCCAGACGTCCTCGCGGCGGGTCCAGTCGAAGCCGCAGCCGCGGGCCTTTTCCTGCATGGACATGGCTTTGAGGAGGGCGGGCATGGCGTCGGGAATGCCGCTCATCACGGTTTTGTTGCCGCCTTTCTCTTTGGCTTTCACAAGCTCCCAGGTGTCTGCAATCTCCTTGGCAGATGTGGGCTCTCCCTTCTTGTCGCCAAAGACGTGGGGATGGCGGAACACCATTTTGTCACACACCTTGTTTAGGCTGTCCGCAATGTCGAAACTGTCCTGCTCCTGGGCGATGACGGAATAGAAGATCATATGGTACATCAGGTCCCCTATCTCCTTGCATACGCCGGGCATGTCTTTCTTCATTATGGCGTCACTGAGCTCGTACACCTCTTCCTCCGTGAGCGGACGTATGCTCTCCATGGTCTGCTCAGCATTCCACGGGCACTTCTCACGAAGCACGTCCATAATATCAATTAGCCGCTCGAAGGCGGCTAATTTTTGTTCTTTGCTATGCATTCTTTACTATTTGCTGACGAACATCACCGCCTCGGCGATGGAGTTGAGCTTGGTGTCTACGCTGTCTGCGCGGGAGGCGAGGATGCAGGGAGCAGTGGTACCCACGAGCATACCGGCCTGGCGGACGCCGGGGCAGAGCTTGCTGTTGGTCTTCCAGAAGACGTTGGCGGACTCGATGTTGGGGAACAGCAGGCAGTCTGCGTCTCCGGCAACGGGGCTGGTGAGTTTCTTGATCTGAACGGATTCGGGATCGATTGCCACATCAAGGGCAAGGGGACCGTCTCCTATGCAGCCGGGAATCTGGCCGCGGTCGCACATCTTGGCGAGCATTGCGCCCTCTATGCAGGCGGGCATCGAATCAAGCATCTGCACGGATGCGGCCACGAACGCGATCTTGGGTTTTTCTATGCCGAACGACTTGGCTACG
>JAGCCD010000077.1 GCA_017651785.1 Bacteroidales bacterium | reverse complement strand
GGTTCCCAGCGCACAGAGGGCGCAGACAGGATAGAGCGCCAGTGGGGAGAGCACCAGGAATCAAGGCAGTACGGCAAGCCCTACGCAAAGAAGGGCAAACCCGCCGGCAAGAAACCTTACGGAGCCAAGCCCCACTTTACAAAGTCTTCCTCCGAGGGCATCAACCGCATGATAAGCAAGCGCCCCCTGGTAGACCGCGACTACGACGGCCCCGCCTTCGAGCCCGTCGCCCGTGACGAGATGCGCCTCAACCGCTTCATCGCCAATTCCGGCGTATGCTCCCGCCGCGAGGCCGACACCCTCATCCAGGCCGGCGTAGTTACCGTAAACGGAGAAGTGGTCACCGAGCTCGGCACCAAAGTGAACATCTTCAACGACGATGTCCGCTTCAACGGCGAGCGCATAAAGGGAGAGAAGAAGGTCTACCTGGTAATGAACAAGCCCAAGGGCTACGTCACCTCCGCATCAGACCCTCACGCAGACAAGACCGTGATGGACCTCATAAAAGACTGCCCCACCCGCGTCTACCCCGTCGGCAGGCTGGACAAGGCAACCACCGGCGTTCTTATGTTCACCAACGACGGAGAAATAGCCGAGCGCCTCACCCACCCTTCCTACGACAAGAAGAAAATCTACCAGGTGGCGCTTGACCGCAGCCTTTCCCAGGAAGATTACGACAAAGTCCTCTCCGGCATAGAGCTGGGAGACGGTTTCGTGCAGGCCGACGCCCTCGAGTTCGTGGACGAGCACGACCACAGCAAGCTGGGCATAGAAATCCACTCCGGCAAGAACCGCATCGTACGCCGCATATTCGAGTCCCTCGGCTACACAGTCAAGGCTCTGGACCGCGTATACTTCGCAGGCCTCACCAAGAAGGGCCTCAAGAAAGGCGGATGGCGCTACCTCTCGGAATCCGAAGTGAACATGCTCAAGATGGGCGCTTACGTGTAGGAGACTGTTTTAGATGGAGCACCGCAGCGGATTCGTAAACATCATAGGAAACCCCAACGTAGGCAAGTCTACCCTGATGAATGCCTTGGTGGGCGAAAAGCTGTCAATCGTGACGGCCAAGGCCCAGACCACCCGCCACCGCATAATGGGAATCGTGAACGGCGAGGACTGGCAGATCGTGTACTCGGACACCCCGGGCATACTCAAGCCGGCCTACCGCCTGCAGCGCAACATGATGAACTTCGTTGACGGCGCCATAGGAGACGCAGACATCATACTCTACGTCACAGACACCCAGGAAACTCCCGACAAGAACGAAGAATACGTCTCCAAGCTCTCCCGCCTGGAGTGCCCCGTAGTGGTGGTTATCAACAAGATAGACATCAGCAACCAGGACAAGGTCATGGAGCTGGTGCAGTGGTGGAAGGAGCAGATTCCCGCAGCCGAGGTCATCCCCGCAAGCGCGCTGGAAAGGTTCAATCTTGACAGCATACTCAATGCGGTGGTTTCCCGTCTTCCCGTCTGCCCCCCGTGGTTCGACAAAGACGCCTTCACAGACAAGAACCTCCGCTTCTTCGCGTCAGAGATAATCCGCGAGAAGATCCTCCTTAACTACAAGGACGAGATTCCCTACTGCTGCGAGGTTGGCATAGAAGCCTTCAAGGAAGGGGCCGAGCGTTACGACATAGACGCCGTAATCTACGTGATGCGCGAGTCCCAGAAGGGCATTATCATAGGAAAGCAGGGAGCCGCCCTCAAGAAGGTTGGCACCCAGGCGCGCATAGACATGGAAGACTTCTTCCAGAAAAAGGTCTTCCTGAGCATCTTCGTGAAGGTAGACCCCGACTGGAGGGAGAACAAGCGTGAGCTCCGCCGCTTCGGCTATGAAGATTAGACAATTATGGAAGACGAGAATATTGTAACCCAGGAAGTGATAGAAGACGACGACCTCGAACTCGAAGAGGGCGCCGAGGCCAGCGGCAAATATACACGGCTGCTGGAAGGCGACGCCCGCAAGTTCAAGCTGTCCGGCATGTTCAAGGACTGGTACCTTGACTATGCCTCCTACGTCATCCTGCACCGTGCAGTGCCCCATATAGCAGACGGCCTCAAGCCCGTGCAGCGCCGCGTGCTCCACGCGATGTACAAGATGGACGACGGCTCCTTCACCAAGGTAGCCAACATCGTAGGTCAGGCCATGCAGTATCATCCGCACGGAGACCAGTCCATCCTGGGAGCCCTCGTGACCCTGGGCCAGAAAGGCTTCACCGTAGACTGCCAGGGTAACTGGGGCAACATCCTCACCGGAGACGCCAACGCCGCTCCCCGTTACATAGAAGCCCGCCTGAGCAAATTCGCCAAGGAGGTACTGTTCGACCCCAAGGTCACCCATACAATGAAGTCCTACGACGGCCGCAACGACGAGCCCACCGAGCTTCCGGTGCGCTTCCCCCTCCTGCTCGCGCAGGGAACCGACGGCATCGGCGTAGGTCTGGCTTCAAAGATCCTTCCCCACAACTTCAACGAACTGCTGGACGCCTCCGTAGCAATCCTTGAGGGCAAGCCCTGGGAGATTTATCCCGACTTCCCCACCGGCGGCTTTGCAGACTGCTCGAAGTACATGCAGGGCAAGCGCGGCGGCCGCGTCAAGGTGAGGGCCCGCATAGAGAAGATAGACAAGAGCACCATCGCCATAACGGAGATTCCCTACGGCAAATACACCAAAGACCTCATAGAGTCCATCCTCCGCGCCAAAGACAAGGGCAAGATCAAGATTAAGAAGATAGAGGATATGACCACGGACAAAGTGGAAATCCTCATCCACCTTCCCTCCGACGTGTCGCCGGACAAGACCATAGACGCCCTGTACGCCTTCACGGACTGCGAGTGCAACATAGCCCCCAATGCCTGCGTAATCATAGACAACAAGCCCAAGTTCCTCACTGTGGGCGAGATACTTGAGTACAGCACCTACCGCACGCGCGATATCCTCCTGCAGGAGCTGCAAATCAAGCTGGACGAGCTCGAGCGCGACTGGCACTACAACTCCCTCGAGCGCATCTACTTCGAGAACCGCATCTACAAGATCCTTGAGAAAGACCAGGCCAGCTGGGAAGACCAGAAGGAGGAGACCCTGGCCGTAATGAAGACCTACGAGGGAGAGCTCCGCCGTCCCGTGGTGATGGAAGACATAGACAAGCTGGTAGACAAGCCTGTGCGAAAGATCTCCAAGTTCGACGTCAAGGCCGTAGAAGAAAAGATCCGCGGCATAGAGGAAGAAATGGAGAAGGTGCGTCACGACATAGAGAACATAGACCGCTTCACCATAGACTGGTTCAAGAGCCTCAAGAAGAAGTACGGCAAGGACTTCCCGCGCCGCACCGAACTCTCGGGCTTCGAGACCATCGCCGCCACCAAGGTGGTGAGCAACAACGCCAAGCTCAGCGCCAACCTCTCCGAGGGCTTTGTGGGAATAGGCCTCAAGAGGGACGACGGCGCAGAATTCATCTGCGACTGCTCAGACCTGTCGGAGATCATAGTCATCCGCAAGGACGGCAAGTATATCGTAACCAAGGTGAGCGACAAGGCCTTCTTTGGCAAAGACCTGCTGTACGTGGGCCTCTTCAACAGAGGAGACACCCGCACCATCTACAACGTCATCTACCGCGAGGGCAAAACTTCCATCTACTACGCCAAGCGCTTTGCCGTAACCTCCGTCACAAGGGATAAGGAGTACGACATCACCACCGGAGAACCCGGCTCCCAGATAGTATGGTTCACCGCCAACCACAACGGAGAGGCGGAAACGGTGCGCGTGCTGCTGCGCCCCAAGCCAAAGCTCAAGAAGACCTCGTTCGAGTACGACTTCTCCACGCTGGGCATAAAGAGCAAGACCGCCCGCGGCAACCTCGTGAGCAAGAACACCATACGCAGCATCAGCCTGCGCAGCAAGGGCGTGAGCACCATCTCCGGCAAGCAGATCTGGTACGACACCGACATCCAGAAACTCAACGAGGACGGCCACGGCCTGTACCTGGGAGAATTCGGAGACTCAGACAAAGTGCTGGCCGTTTTCCGCGGAGGCACCTTCTACACCACCTCCTTCGACCTCTCCAACCGCTACCCCGGAGACGTCCTCAGGATAGAGAAGTTCGACCCTGATAAGACTTTCACCGCCCTTTACTGGGACGCCGGCGTAAAGTCCTTCTACGTAAAGCGTTTCTCATTCGTCCCCAGCGACAACACTCCCCTCTCCTTCATCGCAGAGGGCAGCAAAAGCCGCCTTGTGGAGCTCACAGACGACGCCCACCCGCGCTACGAGGTAATCTGGAAGCAGGAAGACAAGCCGTCCGAGCTCATACTCGCAGAAGAGTGGATAGGCAAGAAGGGCTACGCCGCCAAGGGCAAGAAGGTGGTAGAGAGTGGCGAGGTAAAGAACGTACGCTTCGGCGAGCCGCTCATTGTGGAAGAGCCGGAGCCCGAAGAAGAGCCGGCGGCAGAAGAACCCGCAGCTGAAGAGCCC
>JAGCCD010000076.1 GCA_017651785.1 Bacteroidales bacterium | reverse complement strand
TCTCCCTTGATGGAGGAGATGGTGCGGATGATGTCCTCGTTCAGGCCCTTGGGCACATACTCCTGCTCGACCTCGGTTACGAAGCCTTCCTTGTATTCGCCCTGCGCTATGTCTTTCAGAAGGTCATCCATTTGCGAGGCATTTGGCTGTGGCGGCCGCGAGGCGCGCGTTGTTGAGTACGAGCTGTATGTTGGAGGCGAGGCTGTCTCCGCCGGTGATGTCTTTTATGCGGGCAAGCAGGAAAGGAGTGACTTCCTTGCCCTTGACGCCCTTTGCATCGGCTTCACTGAGCGCTTCTTCTATGGCCTTGTTTATTACGGTAGGATCCATGGAGTACTCCTCGGGAATGGGGTTGGTGACGAGCATTCCGCCTTTGAGCCCCATTTCCAGCTTTGCCCTGAAGGCCTCTGCAAGCTGCTCCGGCGTGTCCAGGCGATAGTCTGTGCGAAAGCCGCTGTGACGGGTGTAGAAGGCGGGCAGTTCCTCTGTGCCGTAGCCTATTACGGGAACGCCTTTGGTCTCAAGATACTCTAGGGTGAGGCCCAGGTCCAGAATGGACTTGGCGCCGGCGCAGATTACCATTACCGGGGTGTTTGCCAGCTCCTCAAGGTCTGCCGAGATGTCCATAGTGGTCTGGGCTCCGCGGTGCACGCCGCCTATTCCTCCGGTTGCGAAAACCTTTATTCCCGCCATTGCGGCAATGATCATCGTGGTGGTTACGGTGGTGGCTCCGTCTTTTTTCTGTGCAACCAGGACGGGGAGGTCACGCCTTGAGGCCTTGGCCACATTACGGCCCTCTTTGCCCAGATGCTCGATCTCTTCGGGGCTGAGGCCTGCCTTGAGGCGGCCGCCGATTATGGCGATTGTGGCGGGCGTGGCGCCGTTTTCCCTTATGGTCTGCTCTACCTTAAGGGCGGTCTGCACGTTCTGCGGGTAGGGCATTCCGTGCGATATGATGGTGGATTCAAGCGCCACTACTGGCTTGTTTGCAGCGAGCGCCGCCTGAACTTCCGGTGATATATCGAGATACTTGTTCATTCGTTTTCGATTAACTATAGCCTACAAAGATACTCTTTGTAGCGCAGTTTTCCAAACTGCCGTTTTTTTCGCTGTGCCATCCCATTTTCCCCCTCTATTCTAACCCCTTGCTCCTCAATCACATGCGTTCGCTCCTCTGGGAGTTTTTCCCAGAGGTTGGAAGCTAAGGGCTTGAAAGACAGGAAATATTCGCTATATTTGAGAAATCAAACTCTAAGGTATGAAAGTCTGTGTCATTGGCGGAGCCAACGTGGATATCTGCGCTACCAGCGCAGGTCCTTTCGTGGCCGGAGATTCCAATCCCGGCAATGTGAGAATGTCTCCGGGCGGCGTAGGACGCAATATCGCCCACAATCTCGCCCTTCTTGGCGACAAGGTAAAGCTTGTCACCATCTTTGGAGACGACAGCCTCGGCCGCATGCTCCGGGAGAGCTGCCGGGCCGCCGGGCTCAACCTGCGCCTGAGCCAGGTTGTGCCGGGAGCGCGCAACGCCTGCTTCGTGAGCCTGAACGGCTGCGACGGCGAGCTCCTTGGCGGGGTGGCCGATATGGCCGTAACCGGGCTCATGACACCGGAATGGCTTGAGGCCCGCCTTGAAGAAATTAACGAGGCCGACGCCGTGGTGGCAGATACAAACCTGCCCGCAGACACGCTCTCCCTGCTTGTGGGCGGCTGCATTCCGCCGCTGTACATAGACGCGGTTTCATCTGCCAAATCCCTCAGGCTCCGGGAGGCCCTGCTGGCCCCGCGCCTTCCGGGCGCAGGCCCCATCAGCATAAAATGCAACCGGCTTGAGGCCGAAATGCTGGGCCTCAAACCTCACGAAACTGAAGGAGTATCAATACCTTCCGCCATATCGCGCCTGTATGTGAGCCTTGGCTCCGAGGGCCTGCAGATAGTTGAGGACGGCACTGTAAGCTCATTCCCGGCGCTGCCGGTCACCGGCATCGTGAGCGCCACCGGCGCCGGAGACGCCCTGCTTGCCGGCATAGTTCACGCCGGCCCGGACGCTCCCGCCGCAGACGCCGCCCTGCTGGGCCAGAAGTGCGCCGGCTTTGCAATGCAGAGCCCCGAGGCTGTATCAGATGCCGTCCGTACCCTTGCCTAGACCCTCTGCCTTTACAAGAGGCGTTTTTTGTAAACTTCTGATAATCTGTAAAAACGAAAATTAGGGCACCGTTTTTTCGGCGCCCTAATTATGTAATTAACTAAGTATAAGCCAGTTGCGAAAAACGCTATTTTACCTTAATCTCTTCGACTGGATTCTCCGGCAGGCAGACTGCGTTCACCGGCCAGGACTGGGCCTTGGCCACCTTGAACTGGGCTGTGGCGCGGATGTCTGCGCTGGATGCGCCGAAGTGCGCGGTGTACTTGCCGGCAGCTGTTTCCCAGGCGGATGTCTCCTCGTTGAAAGAAGCAAGCGTGTATGGATCTACTTTAAATTCAAGGATCTCTGACGCTCCGGGTGCAAGGGTACCGGTCTTTCCAAATGCGCGAAGCTCGCAGGCTGGCTTTACAAGGCCGCCGTCGGGAGCCGTAACATACAACTGCACAACCTCTTTGCCCGCTCTCTTGCCAACGTTCTTCACGCTGATGCTTGCGGTGACGGTACCGTCCTTGGCAACCTTCACCACTGGCTTGCCGTACTCGAACTCGGTATAGCTCAGACCGTATCCGAAAGGATAGGAAACAGCCTTTCCGGCGGTACCGAAGTAGCGGTATCCTACCCAGATGCCCTCCTGATACTCGGTGTAGTCGACGTCTTTTACAGGGGTGCGCTTTGACTGGCGGCCGGTAAGAAGGGCCTCGATGTCGATTGAATTTCCACCCCTGAAATTATAAGGGAAGTTGTGCGACGAAGGGATGTCAAGATAGTTCACGGGGAAGGTCATAGGGAGCTTTCCGCTGGGATTTACGGAGCCTGTAAGTACGTCGGCCACAGCGAGTCCGCCTTCCTGTCCGGGTGTCCAGGCAAGGAGTACGGCATCTGGAATGTGTTTCCAGGAAGCGGTCTCTATTACGCCGCCTATGTTGAGCACAACCACCAGTTTCTTGCCGGCTGCGTGGTAGATGTCGGCAAGTGTCTGCATCATCTCCCTCTCCTGTCCGGTAAGGGTCCAGTCGCCGTCTGCGGCCTTGCGGTCGGCGCCTTCACCGGCGTTGCGGCAGACGGTCATAATGGCTATGTCGGTCTGCTCCACCTTCTGCTCCATAAACGTGCGAGGAATGGCCATCTCCGGGAGGACGGGATTTCCGAGCGGAATGCCCATCCAGTCTTTGGGACCGATGTAGCGGTGCTCCGCCTTCTTGAGGTCTATGAATCTGCCATACCAGTCCCGGATGTCGGGATCGACCTCGAGTCCGGCGGCTTCGAGGCCCTCGGCCACGTTGCGCACGTATGCCTTGTTCACGTTGCCGCTTCCGGTGCCGCCGGCCACGAATTCGTAGGAACCGGTGCCGTAGAGGGCTACGGTCTTTACGCCGTCAAGAGGCAGCACGCCGTTGTTCTCGAGCAGTATCAAACCCTCCTGGGCGCCTTTTCGCGCCACTTTTGCGTGTGCTGCCAGGTCGGGCTTGTTGGAAAATCTGTATCCGGCGAAATTGGGCGTGCGGACGATGTACTGGAGGATCTTGCGCACGTTCCTGTCAAGGTCGGCCTCGGAGAGGGAACCGTCTTTCACGGCAGCGACGATGCGCTCTATCTCGTTGGGCATGCCGGGCTCCATAAGGTCGTTGCCGGCGTGCACTGCGGCTACGGTGCCCTCCTTGTTGCCCCAGTCGGTCATCACTATGCCGCGGAAGCCCCACTCGTCGCGCAGGATGGTGGTAAGGAGCCCCTCGCTCTGCTGGGCGAACTCTCCGTTAACCTTGTTGTAGGACGACATTACCGTCCAGGGGTCGGACTCCTTGACCGCTATCTCGAAGCCTTTCAGCGCTATCTCGCGGAGTGCGCGGGCGTTCATGCGGCTGTCGTTCAACTGACGGTTCACCTCCTGGTCGTTGGCGGCGTAGTGCTTCACGCTCACGCCCACGCCGTTGCTCTGGACGCCGCGCACATAAGCCGCCGCTATCTTTCCGCTGAGGAGCGGATCCTCCGAGAAGTACTCGAAGTTGCGTCCGCACAGGGGGTTGCGGTGGATGTCCATACCCGGGGCCAGGAGAACGTCCACGCCGTATTCCTTGACCTCATTGCCCATTGCGGTGGTGATTTCCTCCACAAGTGCTGTGTTCCAGGTAGAGGCCAGAACGGTTCCAACGGGGAAGCCGGTGCAGTAGAAGGTAGCGTCCGTGCCGGGACGGGTAGGGTTGATGCGAAGGCCGGCAGGGCCGTCGGCAAGGACGGTCACAGGGATGCCCAGGCGCGGTATGGGACGGGTGGTGCCGGCGGCGCCGATGCTCGCGCTGGATGCCGTCATTGAGCCGGCGGTCATCATGCCCCAGCCGCCGCCCACGGCCAGGGTGGCTTTCTCTTCAAGTGTCATTGCGGCAAGCACTTCGTCGATGTTGTCTGCCTTGAGCTGCGGCTGAGCCATAAGGCTGGCGGTGCAAAGGACTGCACCAAGAACGGTAAGGATTCTCTTCATATGCGCTATTGGTTTATTCGAGCGATTCCAAGTCTATGAGCCCGCCCAGGATGGCGTATACCGTGAGGCCGGGCGCAGTCTTGATTCCTGTCTTGCGGGTGATGTTTTTGCGATGCGTTATAACGGTGTTTATGGATATGTTCAGCTTGTCTGCTATCTCTTTGTTCAGAAGTCCTTTAGCTACCTGCACGAGGACTTCTTTCTCCCGGTCGCTCAGCTCCTCGGAGGTGTTGTCCGGGGAAGCGGAGTCTCCAGCCGTGCGTATGTCGGGGCGCTTGCCTTCCAGCATTTCCACCAGCGGCACAAGGATGTGGTCTTCTATGTATGTGTGGTGCCCGAGGTCTTCCTGAAGATGGAAGATTGTGGACAGGACCTCAAGCCGCTTGCATCCGTCGCACTCGGGCGGCAGGGACTGCATAACTATGTTCTTGAGGTCGGAGAGCGATTCCTGGATGTCGGTGTGGTTCTTCTCGAATTCCGCAATTGAGAAGCCTCTGGTGGGCTTTCCGTCCAGCAGGCTCTGGACATAGGGAAGAAGGATGTCCTCTTCGTAGGCGAAGTGCTTCACCAGCTCCGACCTGTAGTCCCGGAAAAAGCGGCCTATGGCTTCCCGGCGCGCTGGAGTGGTTGGGGCGAGCAGTTCGTCCATCACGGGGCCAATGCTTACGAGAGCCGAGTTGAGGTAGTATTCGTGCGAGCTGCGGATGTAGCGGAGCAGGTCTTCGATGCTGCAGCGGCGGAGCTCCTCTTCGCTCACTTTCTTGCCGGAATAAACGGCGCAGAGCAGCAGGAACGTATCGGGGTTGATGTCGTAGCGCTTGCAGACATCTTCTACGCTCCTCTCCGAGAAGCTGCCGTCTATGCCAAGCCGCCACACTATGCCGAGCAGATGGTAGTTGGACTCCATCAGCTCCGACATCTTCATATGTTTGTCGTACTTCATTTCGTGTCGTGGTGTTCTGAAAACTCGCAGCCGCACCAGGTCTGGTTGTAAAAGTCCTGCTCGCGGATAATCTCTGCCCTGCGCGGTTGCAACCCGCCCTTGCGCCAGTTCTGGTTCCACCATATAACTTCTTGGCCGACCTGATCGGCCATCTCCCCGCAGGCCCACTTCCCGGCCTCGTCCACCTGCTCCAGGCTCTTCCATCGGGACGATGCGAGCGTGGTGGTGAGCACCTCGAAGCCATGCTCTGATGCGTACTGCGCAGCCCGCTTAAGCCTGAACTTGAAGCACATAAGGCACCTTGGCCCCCGCTCCGGCGCGGTAGCCATTTCATCGTTGCAGAGCACGAAGTCCAGCCACGCGTCGTGGTTGTACTCGTCGTCTATGCACTCGAGGCCGAACTTCGCGGCGTAGCGCTCAAGCTCGCCGCGTCTTTTGGCGTACTCCTGCAGGGGAACTATATTGGAATTGGAGAAAAACAGTGCGGGCTTTATCCCGTTTTGCACCAGGCACTCAACCACGGCGCCGGAGCAAGGGGCGCAGCAGCAGTGAAGCAGGACTTTCTGCCTGCCTTCTGGGACCTGTAGAGGCAACATTGCAGATTTTTCACAAAGTTATTAAAAATATTTTTGCGAATTTCCCAAATATGCTTAATTTTGCAGTCCCAAACCCCGTATGCGGCAGTGGTGAAATGGTAGACACGCTACTTTGAGGGGGTAGTGGGCATTTGGCCTGTGTGAGTTCGAGTCTCACCTGCCGCACAAGAGGCGACTTCTCAGGAAGCCGCCTCTTTTCGTTTTAATCTATGTCTTCCGGATCTCCCAGGAAGTGGGGTTCTTTGCCGGTTAACAGGTCAAGATATACTTTGCAGCGGGCAAACCATTCCCGCACATGTGTAACAAGACCGTAACGGAAGGGATAGTCCTGTGCGTTGAATCCTATTGCGTCTATGCCCTTGCGGCGGGCGATGAAAATGGCCCTCTCGTTGTGAAACTTCTGACTCACAACTATATACGAAGGCTGTTGGAAGACCTCCTTTGCCCTGACTACCGAGTCGAAGGTGCG
>JAGCCD010000075.1 GCA_017651785.1 Bacteroidales bacterium | reverse complement strand
TCAATCTTGGGTGCATCAGCAGAGCCTCCGAAGAGGTACATGAAAATGTATGCGTCATACTTGTTGTCGTGCATACCTGTTGCTCCGCCATATGCTCCTTGAGTAAGGTCATTCTTGAAGTTGAAATAGAGATAGAGGTATCCGCCGCCGGTCCAAAGCCTTGAACCCGGATCCGTTTCAACGTAGAAATAGAAGTTGTCGGCATCATTGGTCACCTTGAACGCATTGAAGGCATCTGAAGGCTCTGCGCCGGTAACATTTGCCCAGTCGTCAAAGTTGCCGTCTATGGTGATGTTTCCGGCAGCGGCTTCCTGATGGTACATGTCATAGTCGAACTTGACATCCTTCACTGCAGTGTAGACGTTGGCGTCTATCTGGTTGTCGAGCAGGTACTTGTAGAAGCGCAGAAGCAGGACGAGCTCACGCATGGGTGCGATGTATCCGCTGTAGCCGTCCAGGATAAGGCCGCTGTCGTCGGTGCCGAAGGTCTGGAAGTTTCCGATCTTTCCAAGAGGCTCGAAGACTCCCGGGATACCTACGAGTCCGCGTACGAGATGACCCAGGCAAGCCTTGGTGATAAGGTCTACGCCAACCTCGCTGACTACCTGGCCGTTGTAGGTAAGGTGTTCATCCTCGTACCAGGGATAATTGCCCCAGATTGCGTACTTGGAAGGAGTTGCAATTTTAATGTCTGATAATGCCATATGGTCTCCGTGGGTGTATCCGGGCTTATTGCGGCTTGTCATCTTGCCGATGTAGCCCTGACCGTCGGTGAGGACCATGTCGAGCAGGCCGCGTATCGCGATTTCCCAGGCCTGGGCCGAGGTGAACTCTACGCCCTTCACATTGAGCTTCCAAGGGGTGTACTTGGAGTCGTGCTGGTTGCCGGCGTGGCTGTCGTATTCACCTCCGGTCTTGCCGACGGGAATGAAGTGTACGTTCTCCCATGCGGTTCCTTTCTCCATGAGGTGCTGGCTCTCTGACTCTACAGTACCGACGGTCTTCTCCCACACTTCAAGGCCCTTGACGAATTCTGCGGCGAATTCATTGAGCTTGATGGGATCGCCGGAGGCGCCATAGAGGTCGAAGTCGAACTTCTGGTTCTTGATGGCGGTGTAGACGTTGCTGTCGATGTTGTTGTCCAGCAAGTACTTGTAGATGCGCATGAGGATGAGGAGCTCGCGCATAGGGGCGATGTAACCGGAGTAGTTTCCGAGATGCAGAGTGCCGTCCTTGCTGCCGAATTCCTGGTAGTTGCCTATCATTCCCAGAGGATTGTTGCTACCTGCGGGGATGAAGGAACGGACCACGTGCCATGCACCTACCTTAACCATGAAGTCTACGCCTACGGATTCAATCTTGTTGCCCCCGTCGGTCACGAGGTTGTCGTACTCGTACCAGGGGTGTTTGCCCCACCTGTTCTGTGCGCTGGGCTTGGAGACCTTTGCCGTAGAGAATGAGAGACCGTCCTGCAGGGTGTAAGCCTTGTTGCGGTCGGTCATGTCGTTGAGGAACTCGTCACCTTCTGCGGTAACCATGTCCATAAGGCCGCGGATGGCGATTTCCCATGCCTGGCTTGAGCTGTACTCGGTGCCGTTGACATTGAGTTTCCAGGGGGTGTACTTGGGATCGTACTGGTTGTTGCCGTACTCAAGGTATTCGCAGGCCTCGTTGGGAACGATAGGGATGAAGTGCACGTTGAACCATGCGCCCTTTTCGCTGAACTGGTTGCGGATGCCGTCTGCGTCAACGTTGCCTACGGTGCTCTGCCAAACGTTAAGACCCTTTACGAATTCCCTTGCGAAGTCCTTAAGGGCGGGGCCTGCGGGTTCGCTGCCCTGTCCCCAGAGCTCCGTGCTCACCTTGATGCTTGCGATGTCGGCAACATTGGTGATGTTCTTGCTCACGATCTCGCGGCAGAGGCGGGACAGCATGAGAAGGTTGCGCTCTACGCAGACATATCCGTTGTAGGTGGTGAGAACAGGGTCGGAGGTGCGGGGATATCCGCAGACATTAGGCCACTCGCCGTTGTTCTTCAGGTAGTTGAGGCACCTGGTGGCGAAGTTGGAGAGCAGGTCAAGACCGGCCTCTGTCTCCTTGAGGGCATCGTTGTACTCGTGGTAAGGAGCGGAAGCAGGAGTGTAAGTGCCGGGCTCCTCGATGCTGTCGGCGAAGGAACCGCCGGCCTCAAGAGCCTTGAGGGCGCGCATTGCCACCTCGTGCATCTGATACTTGTCCAGGCTGGTTCCCTTTACGGAGATGGTGAAGTTCTCGGGAACGTAGTGTACGTTCTCCATATTGTAGTCTTTGCCGTCATAGCTGTAGGAAACGGTTCCAACGGTGCTGTCCCATTTGTCGGCCACCTTTGCGAATTCCTTTGCGAATTCTGCGATGGTGGGCTTGGGTGCCTCGGGAATGTCTACACCATAGAGGTCGAAGTCGAACTTCTGGTCCTTGAGAGCGTCGTATACGTTGTTGTCGATATTGTTATCGAGGATGTACTTGTAGATACGCATCAGGACCATGAGCTCACGCATAGGAGCGATGAGTCCGGAGTAACCTTCCAGGACGAGAGTGCCGGAAATATCGTTTCCGAACTCCTGGTAGTTGCCGATAGCGCCAAGAGGATTCTGGTTGCCGGGGGTCTTGATGAGACCGCGAACGACGTGCCAGGAGCAGACCTTCACCATGAAGTTCACATCAACCTCCGTGACGGGCTTGCCGTTGTAGGTGAGGCCCTGAACATCGTCGTATGCCTCGTACCAGGGATAGCTGCCCCACTTGCAATCCTCAGAAGGATTGGACATCATCAGCTCTCCGAACGCCTTGTTGTTAGCAAGGGTGTATTCCTTGTTGCGGCCGTCCATGGTAGGAAGGAACTCTTCGCCTTCTGCGATGACCATGTTGAGCAGTCCGCGGATAGCGATTTCCCAAGCCTGTGCGGAGGTGTAGACCTGATCTCCGACGTGGAGCACCCAGGGAGTGTAGAGGGTTTCATCATACTGGTTGCCGCCGTGGTCGTCGTAAGGACCGCCGGTGTGGCCTACAGGGATGAAGTGTACGTCTGTCCAGGCGGTATTGTTCTCAATGAGGTGCTTGCCCTCGGACTCAACGGTACCGACGGTTGCTGCCCAGACGTCCAGACCCTTTACGAACTCTTCTGCGAATTCCCTCAGGGTTGCCTTGGAAGGCTCTACATACTTGGCCTGCTTCACGGGGATGGCGAGACCCTCGACGTTACCGCCCTTGAGGACGATTTCGCCTTCGCGGGTGTCGCCGGCGTTGGGATCTGCAGTGACGGTGATGACGATGTCGGTTCCGGCGCTACCGCTGGTGGGATCTACGTGGATCCAGCTCTCGGATGCGGTGGCGGTCCAAGGCTTCTTGGCGTTGAACTTGGCGGTTACTGCGGTGCCCTGGGAGTCGAGGTCAACCTTCTTGTCAAGCAGGTCGATGTCGGGCATCTCTACGCCGTACAGGTCGGTGGAGAACTTGACATCCTTCACGGCGTCGTAGACGTTCTCTGTGATGTTGTTGTCAAGCAGGTACTTGTAGAAGCGGGCAGCGATGAGCCACATACGCATCGAGCTCACAAAGCCGCTCATACCTTCCTCGACGATGCTCTCGTCGGGATCGGTTCCGTAGAACTGGTAGTTGCCGATCTTGCCCAGAGGGCTGATGCCGGTGATGTCCTGGGGAGCTGCCTGACGGGCAAGGAACCAGGTGACGGTACGTGCAATCTGATAAGCAGAGAACTCGGTAAGATTGATGGCCGGTCCGTCATTGGTGCTCTCATACCAGGGATACTGGCCCCAGATGTCGTAATCGTATACGGCGGGGATGGGCTCCTTGAGGGATGCGCCATTGCCCATTGTGTGGGCGAACGGGTTGCGGCTGGGCTGCCACTTTGCGGATCCTTCTTTGGTGATAAGGTCTACGATACCGCGGAGGGCGATACCCCAGGTCTGTGCGGAAGTGTAGGTGGTGCCGTCAATCTCTACGGTGAAGTAGGGCTGGTACTTTGCGTCGTACTGGTCTACGCCGTCAGCATATGCGCCGCCGGAGAAGGGGATAGGTACGAAGTGTACGTTCTGCCATGCGCTGTTGTTGTCGGTGCAGTGGGAGCCGTCTGCGGAGACGGTACCGACGGTCTTCTCCCAGATGTCAAGGATCTTCACGAACTGCTCTGCGAAGCCCTTGAGGGATGCTGCCGCGGAGAGGTAGTCTGTAGTGACGCTCTTGGGGAAGGAGCCGGCCTTCTTGTACTCTGCGAGTGCGCGGAGGATGGACACCATCAGACGGTTGGTGGAGAAGGCGATTGCCTTTGCTCCGTCACGGGTTACGAGGGTCTGGTTGGGAATGGTTCCCTTGTCCTTTGCAGCCTCGATGAAGCGCTTGGCAAGGTCTGCCAGGTCTTCAGTGCCTTCGGCGATCTTGGGACCTCCGGTTACCGCCACTTCATCTTTGTCGTAGCTGTCGCGGTCCGGGTGGTCTGCGGGCTTGTAGTTGAGGACAATCACGTCGTCCTTCTTGCCTGCAACGAGGTCCACGAGAACCTGTGCGAGGGCGAAGTTGTACTGGGCTTTGGTAAGCTCCAGTTCCTGTGCCTTCGTGATAGGCTCTCCTTCTACTTTGAGAGTCTCGGGAAGTACGGTTTCTTCTTCCCAAGTGGCGTAAGCCGCAGCTGCGGCGTCAATCAGGTTTGCCTGAGTGACCTTTGCCATGGCGTTCACGTCGTACTCGGGCTCCTTCTCCTTTTCGCAGGAGCTGAAGATCGCGAGCGTAGTGAGTGCCGCTGTCAAATACAAAAGGATTTTTTTCATTTGTTTTGGTGTTAATGGGTTGTGAATAACTGTATGTATGTTATTTGATGTCGTTTACGTCGGGGAAGGTCCCGAGGCCGTAACGGAAGAGTACTATTCCGGAGCCGTGGGTGTCCATAAAGATGTCTATGTCTTTGCGGAGATCCTCGGCGTTCATGGGGTCTACCTTTGAGTCGTTGCCCCTGTAGGTCTGGATACCGGACCACATCTGGGCGTCGGCGGCGTTGTCTGCGAACCAGTTGGCCACTCTCTTGCACGAATCGTCGGAATAGTGGTAGGAGTAGCGATAAATCATGGGCATCAGGATGTGCAGGTATTTGCCCATGTGGGAAGGTTCTTGTCCGTAATACATTGCCGAATTGATCTCCGGCATGAGGGCGGCGGATGTAAGGATGCCGGCCTCATAGCTGTCGGCCAACTCGCGGATCTCGCGGCAGCACTTGTCAATGGCGCCTATGGCAGTGACCTCCGCAGAAGGGTTGTGCTTGTATGCCGTGCCTCCAAAGCGTACGTAGTCAAGGTGCAGGCCCTTTACTCCGTATTCTTCTATGTAAGAACGGGCATTGTTGCGGATGCGCTCATAGATGTATTCCTTGTAGCAGTTGTTCTCATCGTCTACGGGACTCTCCCAGTCGCCGTTGTAGAAGCACTGGAGCCATGCGTGAACAATCCAGCCCATGTCTTCCGCAGCCTCCATGAACTCTAGCGTGCGACGCTTGTTTGACGGGTTGAATGCAACAAAATTGAGCAGGATATGCCTGTAGCCCAGGTTGTAGAGCCTTTTCATCTCTGCGCAGTCATTCTCGAGCCAGGAAGGGATATGGCTGCTCCATACCCAGATGGCGGTGTGATTCTGGGCATCGATGTCAACAATGGCGTTGGCCTTGTTGCGGCTATGGAACGGGAGGACGCGCCAGTCGCCGGTGCCGTCAGGAATGCGCTGGTACGTGCCGCGTGCGGTAAGCGCTTTTGGCGCCGCCTCTTCGCGGTTGAACGTGTCTGTAGTTACCTCCTTTGTGCCGAGGCGCAGGACGAACTGGGACGTTGAATTGATGCCCGTGCCCAGCGACTCGTCTGCAGTTGTGAGCACAAGGCGCTCTCCTGCGGCGAGGCTGCCGGTGCCGGTGTAGATGCGGCGGTCGTTGAAATACTCGTCCGTGATGTAGAGTCCAAGGCCCTCCAGGCTTATGGCCTCGGAGCCTGTGTTGAGGATCTCTACCCAGGAAATGGCGTCAGTGGTCTCGTCGTGCGCGGAGATTTCGTTGATGACCAGACCTTTGAAGTTGTCTACCGGCTCCTTTGCCGGCTCCTTGCAGCAGGTGGCGGCAAGCAGCAGGCAGCAGGCGGGAATCAGGAGTATGCGGATCGATTTCATACGCGTGCCTTGATTACACCGCTCTTTATGAGGTATTCCTCGGCTTTTACCAGGCCGCCGCACTTCTTGATGGTTTGCTCGCAGAACTCGTAGCTAAGGCCGGGGTTGCGCTCTACCATGGTGCGGGTGAGACGGTCTACAACTTTGTTGTTGATGAGGTTGGCCCGCACCATACGGTTGCCCTCCACGCGGCCCAGGCGGCACATAATGGTTGTGCTGATCATGTCGCAGAGGAGTTTCTGCGAGGTGCCGGACTTCATTCTGGTGCTGCCCGTAATGAATTCGGGGCCGGTGATGATCTCTACCGGATAGTCTACCCAATCGGAAATGGGGGAACCGGGGTTGTTGCAGAAGGAGCCGCAGGGGATGCCGTGCTCTTTGCAGGCCTTCATTGCAGCAAGAACGTACGGCGTGCAGCCGCTGGCGGATATGCCAACCACTATGTCTTTGGGCGTAATGTGGTGCTTGTCCCGCAGGGTCCTCCAGCCTTCCTCTATGTCGTCCTCAGCCTCTTCAAGGTCGAGGACGAGGTTCTCTACGCCGCCGGCCAGAACTGCCTGCCATATCTCGGGGTCTACGCCGTAGGTGTTGGGAACCTCAAGGATGTCAAGAACGGCAAGCTTTCCGCCGGTGCCGCAGCCAAGATAGAACATACGGCCGCCGCCCAGTATGGTTTTTTCTATTGCGTTTACCAGGGTTTCTATCTGGGGAAGGGCGGCCTCTATTGCCAGGGGTACTTTCTTGTCCTCCTCGTTGATCTCGCGCAGCAGCTGTGCCACGCTCTTCTTTTCCAGATTGTCGTGGAGCGAAGGTTGCTCCGTTAGTCTGAGTGCCATAGTTTATCTGAATTCTTTATACTTGATTTCTCCTAATTGCTTTCCGTTCCTTATGGTGACAGCCGTCACTTTCTGCTGGCGGTTGATGGCGAAGGGGCCGGTGTACAGGGGTGAAGCCGCAGTGGGGGTGGTGCCGTCCAGGGTATAGTGGATCTCAGCATCCGGAGCGTCTACGCTCATTGTGACCACTTTGCTGTACTCAGTGTCTTTGTGGAAGTCTATGAACGGGTTCCAGAAAGCCTTGCAGTAGCCCACGTTCAGCAGGTCGAGCCTGCCAAGGTGGGTTTCCAGCCTGCGGGTGAAGCCGTCCCAGTCTTTGGGTGCCTTGCTCCAGCCGCTCTCTGCAATGGCGCACATACGGGGCCAGGCCATGTACTCTACACGGGCGGGAGTGGGCATGTATTCCGTCCACACGCAGCCCTCAACTCCGATTATGTACTTTTGTTCCTCGTAAGTAAGGACATCGGGCACGGGGTTGTACTCATACATTGTGCGCAGCAGGGTGGGGCCGCCCATGGCGAGGGGTTCGCTGTCGGGATCTGCCTGCCAGTAGTCAAGATAGTACTTGGGATATGGTGCCATTACCACCTCGTGATGCTGCTGGGCGGCCTTTATTCCGCCCTCTTCGCCTAGCCAGGACATCACTTTGGCGTTGGGGGCAAGGCCTCCCTGGAGGATTTCGTCCCAGCCTATTATCTGGCGTCCCTTGGAGTTGATGTACTTCTCCATCCTCTGGATGAACCAGCTCTGCAGCTCGAACTCGTCCTTGAGGCCGAGCTTCTTTATAAGCGCCTGGCAGTGGGGACATTGCTTCCAGCTTGTCTTGGGGCACTCGTCGCCGCCTATGTGGATGAGCTCGGACGGGAAGAGGTCTATCACCTCGTCGAACACGTCTTCCAGGAACTTGAAGGTCTCTTCCTTAGGGCAGTAGACCTGACGGAAGATGCCCCAGCGGGTGGCGGTCTCGTAATGGTCTTCCAGTCCGCAGCTGAGCTCGGGATAGCAGGATATGGCCGCAAGTGAGTGGCCGGGAATCTCTATTTCCGGTATAATTGTGACATATCGGGCGGCTGCATACGCTATGAGGTCCTTTATCTCCTCCTGCGTGTAGAAGCCGCCGTGGGGCTTGCCGTCGTAAATGCCCGACGAGAGGGAGCCCACAACGGTCTCTTTGCGCCACTGGCCCTTCTCTGTGAGCAGGGGGTACTTCTTAATCTCTATCCTCCAGCCCTGGTCTTCGGTGAGGTGCCAGTGGAAGCGGTTTACCTTGTGAAGCGCCATAAGGTCTATGTAGCGCTGCAGGAAGGGGATGTCGAAGAAGTGGAGGCAGCAGTCAAGATGCATTCCGCGGTAGGGGAAGCGGGGGCTGTCTTCTATGTCTACTCCGGGAACCGTCCATTTTACGCCCTTTACGGGAGAATCGGAGAAAATCTCCTTTGGGAGCAGCTGCAGGAGGGTCTGCATTGCATAGAATGCACCGGCGCCGGAGCTGTATTCTATGATGATGCGGCCGGGCTCTACGCGCAGGAGGTAACCTTCTTGGGGGTATCCCCCGGTTTCCATGAAGTAGATGCCGCCGCTCTGCGGGAACTCCTCTGCGGTTTTGAGCTGGAAACCCGCGGCCTTGCCGAAGCGCTCGCTGAGCATTCCGGCGGTGCGTGCCACTTCCTCGGACGGAGTGTCAATCCATATTGGCGTGCTGCGCGTTATGGTGAACGGATCTCCTATCGCCTGCAGGTGCTCCGGCTGAGGGATGACCTGTGGAGCGGCGGGCTGCCCGGCTTCTTTGGCGCATGCCGCCAGCAGAAGCGCTGCTGCCAGATATAATGCGGAGCGTCTCATTTTTCGAACACTTTAGTGACGGTCTTGCCTATGGGCTTTCCCTTGGCGGTGAAGCCGCGCGCCTTGATGACGCTGCCCTTGTCTACCATGAAGGAGGTGCCGTCGTAGACGGGACTCTTGGCGGTGGGCTCGGAGCCGTCCAGGGTGTAGTGGACCACGCCGTCGGGATAGTCAAGCTCAAGGTTCATGGGCTTGGGGAAGGGGAGACGGCGGTCGTAGTCGAAGATTACGTCCCAGTATACGGGGCAGTACTCTATCTGCTTGGCGTCCAGTCTCTTGAGTATCTTGGGCATGCGCAGGCGGAAGCTCTCCCAGTCTTTGTTGGAGCGGGATGTCCAGCCAACCTCGGCGGCCGCCACGTTGCGCGGGAAGGCCTGGTACTCGGCGATGTGGTTGTCCCACACGTACTCTGTCCAGAGGCAGGTCTCGTAGCCAACGATGTACTTGGCGCTGAGGTCCGGCAGGGAATCTACGGCCGGGTAGTAGCAGTATACTTTCTTGAGGGGCATGAAGATCTCCTGGGCGGTCTGGTCGTCCTGGTCTTCCTGCTTGTTGTCAAGATAGCACCAGCGGTTGGGGGTGAGCACTACGCGTATGCCCCTCTTTATGCCGCGGGCAGCGGGTGCGTGACCGCGGTAAGACATTGCAATGGGGTCGTCAAGGGCGCCTCCGTCCAGGATTTCGTCCCAGCCGATGACGGTTTTGCCGTGCTTGCGCAGGAAGTCTCCCATTCTCTTCACAAAGAAGGTCTGGAGCTCTTCTTCAGACTCAATTCCAAGCACTTTCATGAGGTCCTGGCAGTACTGGCTCTCCTTGTAGACGTCTTTGGGTGCCTCGTCTCCGCCGATGTGATAGATGTCGTACGGGAAGAGGTCGAAGAGCTCGGTGAATACGTCTTCCAGGAAGGTGAAGGTTTTGGCCGTGGGAGCATAGAGGTTCTTCCAAATGCCCCAGCGTGTCTCTACCTCATAATGCCTCTCCGGGAAGCAGCTGAGCTCGGGATAGGCGGTGATGGCGGCGGTGCAGTGGCCGGGGATTTCAACCTCCGGAATAACGTCTACGCAGCGCCTGCGTGCGTATTCCACTACTTCACGGATATCGTCTTTGGTGTAGAAGCCGCCGTGGGGCTCTCCGTTGCCGATGCCGCTGTGCCAGGCGGTTTCCTTGCGCCAGGCACCCACCTCGGTGAGCTTGGGATACTTGTCTATCTGTATGCGCCAGCCCTGGTCTTCCGTGAGGTGCCAGTGGAACTTGTTCTGCTTGTGCATGGCCATGAGGTCGATGAACTTCATCAGCTCCTCCTTTGGGAAGAAGAAGCGTCCTGAGTCGAACAGGAAACCGCGGTACCAGAACTCGGGCTCGTCGTAAATGGAGCAGCAGGGGGCGGTCCATTTCTTGACTCCCTTTGCCTTGACGGAGCCGTAAACCTCTGCGGGAAGCAGCTGCAGCAGCGTCTGGAGCCCGTAGAAGGCGCCATTCACCTCGGTTGCCTCTATGAGCACGCCGTCCGGCTTTACATTCAGCCGGTATGCCTCTTTGGCAAGTCCGGGAACTTTGCGGAGGGTGATGGCCGCGCCTTTTCCGTTAAGCTTAAAGCCTGTGGCAGTTGCCACCTGGGCGGTGAAATCTTCTGCGATTTCGCCGAACAGGGAGTCCTCTACCACCAGGTGGGTCTTTTTATTTAGCACGAATTCGCCCTCCGCGGGAGTGAGGCTCTTGGGCATGGGGACTATGTCGTACCTTGGCGGATTGGCCACCGTGGCCACGTTTATTGCAGCGGCAAGCAGGAAAGAAAGGATCATCATAATGCCTCCCGTATTGTTTTTTCTATGGCGTCTTCGAAGGCCTGGGGCATCTTGTCCGACAGGGGATAAGGGGCCTTGATGTAGACGTGCATCTGGTCGATTTCGTATTCGTAGCCTTTGCGGTACTCGTATGCGTGCGCAGAAGGCAGGTAGGAATTCTGTCCGTTGGTGTAACCGGCAAAGAATACCGTGCGGCCGGGAAACTTGCTGCGGGCGTTCATCTGGTACTCGCAGAAAGGCTCTCCCTGGGTGAAGAAGAATATGACGCCGTTGATGTTTACGGCGCCCATGGTGAAGTCAAGCGCGGACTTTACCTCGCCGTCTTTGAAACGGCTCAGGATAAGTTCTTTCCAGCCCTGTACATCGTCTTTCCAGCTGGCGGAAACGGTCTTGTCCCAGGCGGAAATCTCTTCTGCATGGGCAATTACGGCCTCGGGCGTTACTTCCGCTATGCGGTATGGCAGTGCCACGGTGTCGTTCACTACCTTGAACTCGCCGGTTGCGCGGACGGGCGTGAACTTGACGGTAAGTATTGAATCTGCAAGGCTGCGGCCGCATTCCTCGGCATACTCAACCTTCTTGGGGCCTTTTGCCGGGTCCATGTTGCCGGCGGCTCCGGTGAGCTGGAAGACGTCTCCGCCCCAGGCCTCCCGGAGGATCTTTCCGGCAACGCCGGGATAGTCGGAAGAGACCAGCAGGCTGCCCGCGCCCATACAGACGGGATGGCAGGCGATGTTCATTATGGACACGATGGGCGCTCCCTTTGAGTCGAGGAAACGGACCACATAGACGTCTCTGTCTACGGGGCCCGTCTTCTCACAGCGGTTGCCGTTGATGCTGGTCTGCGCTATGCCGGTTTCCATTTTGAAGGGACGGAACGACGCCTCGTCCGTAATGGTCTTTACCGCATTCTCTACCAGCACTTTATGGAGGCGTTCCTTGTGGGAGTAGTTGCTTCCGCCAGGTTCCGCCCTCCAGCCGCCGTTGCGTGGCGCCGAATGGGTGTGGATGCAGTGCATGAATATGCGGTCAAGCGGTAGGCCGGACTTTTCAGATATCTCCTTGCGCCATTCCAGGCTGAGCTCGGGCGATATCTCCATAAGGTCGTTGGAGATGATGCAAGCCTTGTCTGTGCCGTCAGACACCACGAGGCAGTGGGTGTATAGCGGCAGGTGCAGGTCGGTAGACAGTTCGTTGCGGGCGGCGAAGCCTGCGAGCATGGTGTGCTCACCCTCTACGGTTGATATATCGGCCGCGTTGTAGTTGCAGGTAAGCTTGCCGCCCCCGTTGCAGGAGACGGCAAGCATTGCCGCAATTATCAGAAGATTGAATTTCATACTTTTAGTTGGGATATCCAGGATTCTGGAGGAGCTTGCCCTCGCTCTTGGTTATCTCGTTGCGGGGGATTGGCATGAGGTAGTTGCGTCCGTCCTCGGGGAAGTACCTCGGAGTGGGGTTCTGGTTGAGGATGCAGTCGCCGAAGTCTATCTTGTACTCCTTGCCGAGCCACTTGTAGGTGATGATGTATTCTATGGGTTTGCCGTAGCGGGGGTCTGAGGTGTATCCAGAGTAGACGTAGGTGGAGCTGGCCTCTTTGTTTCCCCAGTAGTAGTTGGTGTTGTTCTTGGTCTCGTCGTACAGGCGGGCGACGCGGTATACGGTGTCCATCTGGTTGCCGTTCTTGAGCACCATCGCCACGGCGCTGCCCAGAGGCACGTTCTCATAGAAATCTGCCATCTTCCAGCGGCGCAGGTCGAAGTAGCGGAAGGTCTCTGCGTACAGCTCAACGCGACGCTCGTTCACCAGGCGGTCCCAGAGGTTTTCTCCGCTCTCGGTCACGGGAGGCATCATTACATCGGGCCTCTGGCGAATCTTGTTGATGTATTCGCGGCAGATGTCTTCCTTGCCCAGCATGTAGGCGGCCTCTGCATAGTTGAGATACATTTCTGCAAGGCGGAACCAGGGGTAAAGGAGGCTGCCGGTCTGCGACTCGGAGATGTATGAAGTGGGAATGAACCACTTGTAGAGCTCAAGTCCGGCGTGGTTGCCCGAGCACTGGTGCTTGCCCCTTGCGGAGTATGCGGGCTCGCTGGGGTTCTTGCTCACCAGGAAGTCTGCCCTGGTCATGTCGTCGTACTGGTAGTAGAGCAGCAGAGGCTCCGAGGTAGTGTTGCCGTTCTTGTCCGTGTGCTCGTAGGGGTAGAAGGGAGCTGCGATGCAGTAGTAGAAACGGGGATCGCGGTTCTTGTACGGGTGGTTTGGATCGTATCCGGAATCTTCCTCGAACCACTTTTTGCCGTTGGTCATCTCGAAGTCGAGTTGCGCCGCCTGTGAAGGGTGGAACGCCTCCCAGCCGTTGAAGTACTCTACGGTGTACAGGAGCTGGGCTTTCTTGGTGTAGTTGTCGTCTGCGTCCGAGGTGGCCACGAAGTACTTTGCCCAGATGAGTTCGGGAGAATCGGGATCTTTCCAGAAGCCGTCGTAGGTGTCGTCCAGCACATAGGCGCCGTCTACATCGGCACGGTCTACTATTGCCTTGGCGGCGTCGAACGCCCTTTCCCACTTGTCACGGCTGTATGCGCCGCGGAAGATGCCGCCCTGAGGCTGGTCGGGGTCGTTGAACTGCTTGGATGCGGCAATGAGGGTGAGGCGGCTTCGGAGCGCGAGGACTACATCTTTGTTGATGCGTCCCTTTGCGGTTTCTCCCTTGGCGGGAAGCATGGAATAGGCCTTGTCCAGGTCTTCCAGGATGAAGTCTACGCAGGTGTCGAAGTCTGAGCGCTCGACGGTGAAGTCGTCGGTAAGCGCGTGGGGCTTTTTGATGATGGGGACGCCCGAGTAGCGCTGGATGAGCAGGAAGTACGACCAGGCGCGGAGGAAATAGACCTCGCCGGTGAGGCGCTGCTTTGCGGCGTCGGACATTGCCGTGCCGTTCTGATCTATATACTGCAGGAAGTAGTTCATCCTGTAGATCCACTCGTAGGTGCGGTTCCATATGTTGAGGATGGTGGTACGGGTGTTATGGGCCTGTCCGCCTTCCTTGATGTACATAACGTTGTCCGGATCCATGAATCCGGAGGCGATATAGCGGGTGGAGGTGCCTCCGTAGCGGAAGTATCCCTCGTCTGAGATGCAGCCTACGTTGCCCTCCTGATAAGGGTCTGGAAGAACAGTGTAGAGCGCGTTTACGTACGCTTCTGCAAGGGCGTCGCTGTTGAAGACGGCGTCTTCACTGAGCTTGTTGAGGGGCTTCTTGTCAAGGAAACCGTCGTTGCAGGATGCCAGGGCCAGAGCTGCGGCTATAATTACGAAAATCTTTTTCATGGCCTCTTAGAATGTAAGTTTGACACCGGTGTTCACAATCCGCATTTGCGGGTAGGTCTGGTAGCTCTCGTCCGAGGTTTCGGGGTCGACGAACTTGAGTTCGGAGAAGGTGAGGAGGTTGTAACCTGCCACATAGAAGCGCAGGCTCCTGATCCCCAGCTTGTAGCTGAACTGGCTCACTGGCAGGGTGTAGCCCAGCTCTACGTTCTTAAGACGCAGGAACGCGGCGTTGCGGGAGTAGAAGTCGGAGCGGTTTACGCCGCCGTTGCTCACCGTGGAACCTATCCTGGGGTAGTTGGAATCTGTGTTGTCAAGCCTCCAGGCGTTCTCTGCTGCAAAGTAGTCGAGGTTGCCGGAGACGGGGTCCATTGCAGGGGAGTAGTAGTAGCGTGCGAGCGCCTGTCCCTGGAAAAGGATAGACAGGTCGAAGTTCTTCCAGAAGGCGTCGAAGCTCAGGCCGAACACTATCTGGGGAACGGCTGTGTAACCCATCCGGTAGCGGTCCAGCGTGGTGATTTCGCCGTCGCCGTCAAGGTCTTCGAACCAGAAGTCGCCCTTGGTGGCGCCGCTCATCTGCTTGTGGTTCACAAGGTCTTCGTCCGTCTTGTTGATGCCGCCAACCTTATAGTACAGGGCCGAGCCCATGGGCATTCCCTCAAGCTTCATGTAGTCGTGCCCCTCGGGCCAGGGAGCCTCGTCCATGTATACGATCCTGTTGCGGGCGTACAT
>JAGCCD010000074.1 GCA_017651785.1 Bacteroidales bacterium | reverse complement strand
GCGGCTCAGGCGTTTTTTCACCGAATCCTTGCTCATCATATAGTTGACGGTGATCATTTTGCCTATGTCGCGGGTGAAGTTTATGAAGGTGTAGTCCTTCATCCAGTCGTAGTTGTTTACGAGTTCTGCCTTGTTGGGGGCGGTGGATTCGAAGTCGAGGAACCTGGCGAGCTGGGCCTTGATGCACTTTACGTTGTGGGCGAGGGTGGCCTCGTCCAGCAGGTTGCGCTCTGCGCTTTTCATGGAGGGGTCTCCAATCATGCCTGTGGCGCCGCCAACCAGGGCGTAGGGCTTGTGGCCGCAGGCCTGGAAATGCTTCAAGATCATTATGCTGACGAGATGACCGATGTGCAGCGAATCGCCGGTGGGGTCAATTCCCACGTATGCGGCCGCAGGGCCCTTCATGAGTTCTTCTTCCGTTCCCGGCATGATGTCGTGTATCATGCCTCTCCACTTGAGCTCCTCTACAAAATTCTTTACCATATAATTAAAATCTGTTTTCGGACTGCAAATTTGGCTAATTATTGCTAAATTTGCAATTCCGAAATCAATTTCTTAGCAACATAGATATGAGAAAGAAAATCGTAGCGGGCAACTGGAAAATGAACACCACAGTTCCCGAGGGCGTAGAACTCGCCAAGGCGGTAGTAGAGAAGTCCGCCCAAGTTCCCCAGGACGTCAAGCTTATCGTCGCAACTCCCTTCACCCACCTCTGCCCCGTAGCGGCAGTAGTTGAGGGAACCCGCGTGGGCCTTTCCGCAGAAAACTGCGCAGACAAGGAAAAAGGTGCCTATACCGGTGAGGTTTCGGCCGCCATGCTTGCTTCCGCAGGTTGCAAATACACCATCCTCGGCCACTCCGAGCGCCGTCAGTACTACGGAGAGACGGACGAGAAGCTCGTCGCCAAGATGCGCCTTGCGCTTGACGCAGGCCTCGACGTCATCCTCTGCGTAGGCGAGAACCTGGAAGAGAGAGAGGCAAACCGCCATTTCGACGTGTGCGAAGCCCAGATCAAGAACGTCCTCTTCAACTTCAGCGCAGAAGACATGAAGCACGTGGTGATAGCCTACGAGCCCGTGTGGGCAATCGGCACCGGCAAAACCGCCACTGCAGAGCAGGCAGAGGAGATTCACGCATTCATCCGCAAGACCGTCGCCGCCCAGTTCGGCAACGAGGTAGCAGAAGACTGCTCAATCCTTTACGGCGGCTCCTGCAAGCCTTCAAACGCAAAAGAGCTCTTCGCACAGAAGGATATCGACGGCGGCCTCATCGGAGGCGCCGCGCTCAAGGCAGATGATTTTATAGGGATTGCCCTGTCATTCTAGCACGCGCACAACGGCCGCGGTGTGGCGGCTATCGTCGCACAGCCATATTACGTCACCCTTGATGGCCCTCGCCTCAAGGGTGATGTTTTCTTTGCTCCGCTCTCCGCTGTCCGTGCTCCATCTCACCGTCGCCGTTGTTTGTTCCCCGACGCGGCCGGGTATTTCCTGAAGCTGAACCTCGAAGTAGTCGAGCATGGTGTCCGTGAAGGCGCGGAACACTTTGTGGCTTTCGTTGAAAGAGAGCTGGCAGGTTGATTCGTCGTAGCTGAACACGGTGACGCCGCTTATCTCCAGCCTCACGGTGTTGTCGGATACGAACTGGCCGGGAGCCGTTTCTCCGATGCAGGAAACGAGCACCAGCGGCAGTAGCGCCGAGAGTATTCTTACAAGTGTCTTCACCGTGCCTTTATCTCTTTGATTATTATTTCTTTACTGCCGTCCGCCAGCCAGGCTTCCGCCTTCAGCGTGCCGCTTCCCGGGAGGATCCAGTGACCGTCTTCGTCGGGGAAGATCCTGAAACCGTTGAAGTACCAGCGCACCTCCTGGATACCTTCTCCGTTGAAGATGCGCAGGGGCAGGTTGCCTCCGGTAACGAAGGTGCCGTCATCAGCCCTCTGGAGGGAGTTGAGCCAGATGAATGGACGCGCGCCGGCGACTTTCATCTTGGTTCGGAATTCAAGGGTGGTGGAATAAATGGCACCGTCGAAGCATACCAGTCTTACGGCTGCCTGGTAGTCCGTCTGGGGCGCAAGTCCCTCGATTGTGGCGGAGCATATTCCGGAGCTGCCGGGGATGACGGTCATTGAGTTCTGCCGGGACGGCGTTTTGCCCTCTGAGGCATACCAGGAAACGATGCACTCTCTCACCGCCAGGCCTCCGCCGATGGACCAGGTGATTATCGCGGCGTCCTGGAATACATCGGTGGATGTGATGACCAGCGGGGTTATGAGATTGAAGGTTACGCTGCCGTCGTCCTGAAGTGTAATGTCCGGAAGGGCTATGGACGAAGTGCCGCCGCTCCAGAAGCGGAACGGGGGATTGGTCTCGGAGCCGAAGGAGGTGTGGCCTTCCTGCGGGAAGAAGATGTTCTGGATATTATCGGTTCCGGGGACTGCCTCAACAACTCGAGCACACTCGTGCTCTGGGCGGCAGTTTACCTCGTTGAGGGACCAGCGCTCCATTGCCGTGAGGTTGCGGCGGTACATGTCAGAATACCAACTGTCCGATAATGAGCGGTCTATGTGGTAGATAACCAGGCCTCGTCCGCCAAGATGAGCGTCGCTGTCCCGGTTGTCCCGGCACTCAAGCAGATAATACTCGTTCTGGTTGTCCGTGGGAATCTTGAGATACTCTTTGTACCTGCTGAGGGGGCGGAGCCTGTAGGATCCTTCCACAACGTCCAGGCACGTGCCCATACCCAGCTGCTCAAGGTCTATGGAGCAAAGATTTGTCATAGGCTCATGATTGTCCATTAAGCTGAGCCCGCCCCAGAGGCCTTTTGAGGTGCCGCCGCTG
>JAGCCD010000073.1 GCA_017651785.1 Bacteroidales bacterium | reverse complement strand
GGCCGTCCACCTTGATATCCATCTGGGTGGCGGTGATGCCGTCTGCGGTACCGGTGACCTTGAAGTCCACATCGCCAAGGTGATCCTCGTCTCCAAGGATGTCGGTGAGGATGGCGTAGCGGTCGTTGGGACGCTCAGCGTCGGTGATGAGGCCCATAGCCACACCTGCGACCGGCTTGCGGATCTTTACGCCTGCGTCCATGAGGGCGAGGCAGCCGCCGCAGACTGAAGCCATAGAGGACGAACCGTTGGATTCGAGGATATCGGAAACTACGCGCACTGCGTAGGGATTCTCGGGAGCGGTGGGGACGACGGGCTTGAGAGCGCGCATAGCAAGGTTGCCGTGGCCTATCTCGCGGCGTCCGGTACCCCTCTGGGGCTTGGCCTCGCCGGTGGCGAAGGGCGGGAAGTTGTAATGAAGCACGAACTGCTGGTCTCCCTGGATGAGGACCTCGTCCATTTCCTTCATATCAAGCTTTGTACCCAGGGTGACGGTTGCCAGGGACTGGGTTTCACCGCGGGTGAAGATGGCGCTGCCGTGGGCGCAGGGCAGGTAGTCTACCTCGCACCAGATGGGGCGTACCTGATTGCAGACGCGGCCGTCCAGGCGGATGCCCTCGTCCAGGATCATATTGCGCATAGCCTCTTTCTCTACGGCGTGATAGTAACGCTCAACCATTGCGAGCTTGGCGGCGTATGCCTCTTTCTCCTCCTCTGTATGAGGCTCGGGGATAGTAGCGATGAACTCGTCTTTGATGGCGGTAAAGCCGTCTTCCCTCTCGTGCTTGGGCTTGGCGCTCTTTGCGAGGGCGTAGCACTTGTCGTAGCAGAACTCCTGCACGGCGGCCTTGAGGGCGTCGTCTTCCTCGTCGTGAGGATAGTCGCGCTTGGGGCCGTCTGTGCCGAGCTCGTGCATGAGCTCCTTCTGCACGCGGCAGTGCTTCTTTATTTCTTCGTGGGCGAACTTGATGGCCTCGAGCATATCGTGCTCGGAGACTTCCTTCATTTCACCCTCTACCATCATTATATTCTCTTCGGTAGCGGCGACCATGAGTTCGAGGTCTGCGCGCTCGGTGTCTGCAAAACCGGGATTTATGACGAACTTGCCGTCTATGCGGGCTACGCGCACCTCACCGACGGGGCCGCCGAAAGGCAGGTCGCTGGTAGCGAGGGCTGCGGATGCGGCAAGACCTGCAAGGGCGTCAGGCTGGGTGTCCTTGTCTGCACTTATGAGTGATACCTGGACGAAAACTTCCAGATGGAAATCGTCGGGCCAGAGGGGGCGGATGGGCCTGTCGATGAGACGGGCGATGAGGACCTCATAATCCGAGGGTTTGCCTTCCCTCTTGAGGAATCCGCCGGGGAAACGCCCTGCGGCGTAATACTTCTCCCTGTAATCTACGGTGAGGGGCATGAAATCGGTTCCCTCCTTTACTTCTTTTGCAGCGCAGACGGTGGCGAGAATCATTGTGCCTCCCATCTTCACGACTGCGGAGCCGTCGGCCTGTTTTGCAAGCTTGCCGGTCTCGATCTCGATCACGCGGCCGTCCGCGAGCTCGATTTTCTTGGTGATGACATTCATTACTGTTTTTCCTTTACGTCTTTATTCTTCAAAAATGGGATGGTTCCCCCGTTGGGAGCCATCCCATATGCTTTCCTATCTGGATTATCGGCGGAGACCAAGCTCCTTGATAATGCTGCGGTATCTCTCGATGTCGATCTTCTGGAGATAGTCCAGGAGCTGACGGCGCTTACCGACGAGGCGGAGAAGACTGCGGCGCGTTACAACGTCCTTCTTGTTCTTCTTGACGTGCTCGGTAAGGTGAGCGATACGGTAGGAAAATAGAGCAACTTGACTCTCAGGAGAGCCGGTGTCTTTATTGGACTTCCCGTACTTCGCGAAAATCTCTTGCTTTTTCTCAGGCATTAAATATTCAGCCATAAGTGCAAAAAATTATTAAGGTTTGATTGGCTTTTAAGCCACCGTGGCAAAAAAGCCTGCAAATATAAGCCTATTTGCCGACAATTCCAAACAAACCTTAATTAAGTAAGGATTAATCCCTTCTGAGAGTTTCTGCGGGGTCGTCGGGGAGAATGTCCACGTCAACTTCGGGGACTGCCTGGGTGGAGGCGTCGATGACGCCGTCCTGTGCAGCCTTGAGTGCGGTGGCTTCTTCTGCGGCCTGCTGCTTAGCGGCCTTCTTCTGGAGCTTTTCGGTATCCTTGAGTTCCTTCTTGCTCTTGTTCATCGCTTTCTTGGCGTCGCTGGTGTCTTTGCGCAGACGGGCGATTTCCTTTTTGGCCGCATTGATGTTGTTCTTGTTGGACTTGATGTCGGAGTCTATGCGCTTGATCTCTGCCTTGATCTTCTTGACTTCCAGATCCATGCGCTTGGTCTCGTCGTTGGACCTCTTGAGTTCCTCTTTGGTAGCGCCCTGCTTCTTCTGAAGCTTTACGGCCTCTTTCTGGATCTTGAGGGCCTCCATTGCGTGCTTCTGGTTCTCCTTCGCATTCTTGAGGGCGGGTTTGAGACGGTCTATCTCCTTCTGGTTGCGGGCGATGCCGTCCTCAAGACGGTCTATCTGGCGGGCGCTCCTGCCAGCCTGGTCCTTGTAGGCCTGAGTGGCGTTTTCTACCGCAGCCTGCTGCTGCTTTGCCATCTCATCAAGATTCTGTGCTGCCGCGCCTGAGCACACCAGTGCCAAAGCGGCCGAAATGATAATGATCCTTTTCATATGGTTACAATTATTAATGATATTTCAATCTGTTCAGTCCGAAAACAGGGTTATCAGGGTATCCTTGTCAAGTTTTGTAAGGTCCAGGTCCGGCATGTCGGACTCAACGAAACCAGCCTTGGCAAGAAGGTCTTTCAGGTCAATGAACGCACGGGCCTTACGTGCCATGACGCGCTCTTTGTCCCCGTGATTCTGACCGTGGCTTATCCGTCCGTTTCCGGAACCCAGGTCCATCAGGTAAGCTCTTGCTCCACATACTATGCCAAGCATCTTTTCCCTTGAGTCGGAGGCCATTTCTTCGTTCACCACTATGGAATCCGGGCGCACCATATAGCCCTCCTTAAGGTCTACGATGTCTTCCTGACCGAAGAAGAAACGGAAGCGGCTGCCGGGAGCGCCGTCGTAACGGTTGCACAGCAGTGTGCCGTTGGGGCAGATATCCTTGCAGTAAAGGATTTCGCTCGCCTCGGGACTGGCATTGGTCAGGTCGCCGGAATATACGACTTCTCCGGTATTGTATTCTGCGTTCCAGCCCACTTTCCTGCCGACCCAGTCTACGAAACTGATGTCGAAGTCGTATGTCCCCCATTCGTTGCGCCAGTATATGCCGAAGAAATTGTGCCCCTTCATTGGGTAACTTGACCCGAAGGGCAGGCTGCCCAGGAAGTTCTTCTCCGAGCTGGGGCACGTAAGGGTTAATTCCTGCGGGAAGCGCACCTTGCAGGCTTTTTTGGCAAGCCGGGATACGAGTTCATCCTCCAGAAGTGCGTCAAGTGACTTGAAGTAATCTGCATTGCCCTTCACTGCAGGGGCGGGAGCCACGAAGACCTTGCCGTTGCGGATGATGTACATCTGCTTGGGACTGTTTTCGTCCAAGGTCAGCAGGCGCTCGCGCACCGTCTGAAGGAGCGAAACCAGTTTGAAAGACAGGGCCCCGGCGAGCCTGCCCTTAACCTCCTGGAGCGGCGGCATGCTGCTGAGCAGCGTTTCCCAGTAGCCCTTTTGCAGCGGCTTGTGGAAGCTTGGCGCCAGACGGCGTATGCGGTTGATTATAGCGCGGTTGCGCGATGATTTCTTTCCCCGGAACGCCAGCAGTTGCGGCTTGAACCGGTAAAAGATGGAGGCGAGCTTCTCAAGTTCGGTCGGGCTCAGGATGCCGAAGTCGAAGTCATCCGCCTTTTCCCTGATACAGTTTATCTGGGACTCGGAGCGTATGAGGAGCGTTTCTTTGGTTGCGGAGTATACTATGTAGCGCAAAAGGGATACCGGATCCGAAGGACGCTGCCCCAGCGCCTTGCAGATCACAACCAGGGCTTCCCTGTTGCGGATCTTGTCTACGTCCACTTTCCCTATGCCCCTGTTTACGGAGTCGAGCACCGCATCGCACAGAAGCTGTACTGTATCGCTCCTGAGGGCAATGCCGGAACAGAGCATCCCGTAGCAGCGGGAGAAAAGCTCCTGCTCGGAGATGGCGTCGATGTAGGTATAAGTAGAGAAATCGGGCTCGTCTGCCCCGGGGTTGGGCACATAGGGAGTGCCGGTGCGGTTTGTGCCGTAAGTTGAGGCATAGTGGCGCACCTGGTCAAGGAACAGCTCGAAGCGGTTCTTGGAGACCACATCTTCCCAGGTTTTGTAGAAGGTGGTGTTGGGATGGATGATCTCGCTTTGGATGAATGCCCTGACGTCTTCTCCCAGCACCAGGGGATTGAGGATGAAGCCGCGTTTGAGGGCGGCCTCCTGAAGGGCACGCGTATCCGCCACCACGGGCGATGCCGGGGTTGCCGCATGCAGGAACTTGATCAGCTTCGGATTCATATAAAAAAAGGACCGCGGAAAGTATTGAGTCCGAAGACTCCCAAAATACGGAATAGGAACTTTCTGTGCGGTCCAGATGCAAATATAGCAAATCTGTAGAATAATACAAAAAGGCCCTGAGCAACGCTCAGAGCCTTTTTTGTCTGGATGACTGGACTTGAACCAGCGACCTCCTGGTCCCTAACCAGGTGCGCTACCAACTGCGCCACATCCAGAAGTGGGATGCAAAGGTAGAAACTTTTCGCAAAAAAACAAAATCTGCGAGAGTTTTTTCAGGCACCTTGTTCTATCCTATGTATTTTTGGATAAGACGGACGATAAGGTCGTTGAGTTTCTCTACTTCGTACTCACCTACTGTGGCCTGGATATGGTCTCCGCCGATACCGCTGTCGTTGGTGAGGAACACATATGTGCCGCCGGTAGCGATGGCAAAGAGGCGGAGGCAGAATTCTGTGGGCTTGTCTACACCGCTGGATGCTACCGGTATGAGCTTGATTCCCTTTGACGCATACAGGCTTATGGATTTCTGGAGGCTCTCTATCACGCCCTGATGGTCCTGATGGGGCGGAGCGTCAAGAAGCATGAACGCAATGCGGGTGCGGGCCTTTGAATTCCAGTCGAAGTCTTGCAGGGAGACCTCAAGAGCAGTGTGAACGGCTTCAGGATAATCTCCGCCGCCCCCGGCAGACTGTTTCTTTACGAAGTTTATCGTCTTGTTGAAATCTGCGCTGAAGGGCGAAGTGCGGACGAGATAATCGTCTCCCTCGTCACGATAGAACAGGGCGCCGGTGCGCATGCTTACCGAGGCGTCTGCCTGCTGGCAGGTTTGCAGGATGCTCAGCAGGTCAGCCTTAAGGAAGTCTATCTCGTCGTACATCGAGCCGGTGGCGTCTACGATGAAGAGAATGTCGGCTTTGCTCTCGGGCGCCTGAGCGGCAAATGTATACTCATTAAGCGCTACAGCCTCGTCTGTCCAGGATGTAACCACAGGGGGCTCGGAAACTGCGGTTCCGCCCACGTTGAGCGACAGGGTTCCTTCCTGATAAGCATTGTCGTACATACCTATCCAGCAGTCGGCTTTGCCGAATACGTCGGTAACCGAGGTCCACACTTTATCCGATCCGCTCAGCAACTCTACGGTTACCCCGGGAGCAGGATTGCCGGAAGCGTCTTTCACCAGGACCGCTACGCGGCGGTCTGTCCAGAAGCGCCAGTATTCGGATACTTCGGCAAAACCTACAGTCTGTTCATCTGCCTTGGTAGTCATGAGACGGCCCCAGAAAGGCCAGTTGTCAAGATCGTTCCACTCGCCGGCCGTAACAAGGCCCGCCTGGCCGCCCTGGCCGCCGCCTCCGGGCACACCTCCAAAATCGGGAGCTCCTTCCCTTTCATAGGTACCTCCGTCGCCCGACATAGGGACATCCGGAGCATAATCAATAGTGCTGCAAGCAGCTGAAGCAGCAATTGCCAGAATGAAATATGCAAGTCTTTTCATACAGTTAATCCGTTTTAACCTCTAAATCCCGTGCCTGTAGGAAACTTGCACAACGTCCAGCAAAAAATATTATTTGCAGAACAACAATTTTATATCTATTTTTGCAGTCCTTTTTGGAGGAATGGCCGAGTGGTCGATGGCGGCAGTCTTGAAAACTGTTGAACGGCAACGTTCCGGGGGTTCGAATCCCTCTTCCTCCGCCCCCATATCCCACAAAAAAAGCGGCCATCAAGCCGCTTTTTCTTTTTTATCGTCCCTTGTAAAGAACTTCCACTGAAACAGTATCAGGTAAAAGGCACCCACCGTGACGCACGAATCCGCAAAATTGAATACCGGACTGAAGAATATCACCTCTCCGGCGGCATTGTGAATGAGCGGGAAGTAGAACATATCTACCACCTTGCCGAACATAAATGGCGCATAATCCCAGATAATGCCGTAGAACAGGCAGTCTATGATGTTGCCGAACGCTCCGGCCGTAATGAGGGTAAGACCCACCAGGACTCCGGTAGGGATTGACGGCTTGCGGCAAAGGGAGGAAATCCACCATATCAGGAAGCCGCAGAGCACGATGCGGAACAGCGACAGGCCGAACTTCCCCACCGCTCCGCCGAACTTCATGCCGAAGGCGAAGCCCTCGTTCTCTACGAAGCACAGGCGGAACCAGTCTCCCAGCACGAAGATCTGCTGGCCAAGGGACATATTTCCCTTGACCAGGAATTTGATCACCTGATCAATAACGACCAGCACTATACCCAGGATTACCAGCCTGGCGCCTTTTCCAAGCTTCATTTGCGGCCTTGCTTTGCGAGCATTTCCTTGGCCTCAACGGTAAGGGTTGCGTGAGGGACAAGGCGCAGGCGCTCCTTGGGAATGAGTTTTCCGGTCTCGCGGCAGATGCCGTAAGTCTTGTTCTCTATCCTCACAAGGGCGGCCTCGAGGTTCTGGATGAACTTGTACTGGCGCTGTGCCAGCTGGCTCGCTTCCTCTTTTGAAAGCTGATAGGCACCGTCGTCCTCGACTGTCTTGAAAGAGGGTGACGTATCCTCTATGTCGTTGGATCCGTTGTGCATAACAACCTGACGCAGAGTATCGTACTCGGCGCGGGCCTTCTCGAGCATCTGGTCGATGATGGCCTTGAATTCAGCGAGCTCCTCGTCGGAATAGCGGGTTTTGGTTTCTTCTGCCATAATTATATACGGTTTAGTTTGATTTTGATTGTAGTGTCGTCCCAGGGGACGGTTGCGGCGGCCTCGGGAGCCTCTTCAAGAGGCCTGAGCACCAGGCTCTTGGAAAACGTCTGCGAAGCAACATACATGCCATGGACGGCAAGGGCCTTTTCTATGCCCTCGTAGGCCTGACCGTCTGCATAGATGAACGTGTCTATGCGGTCCGTAAGGTCGAATCCGCTGTCTTTGCGCAGGGTCTGTATGGGATGGATGAGCTCGCGCGCCATACCCTCAAGCACAAGCTCGGGAGTTTGCACGATATCAAGCGCTACGGTGAGCGAACCCTCTGTGGCGACGAGCCAGCCGGGCATATCCTCGGAGTTTATCTCATAATCTCCCTCGTTCAGTACGACGGGACCTGAAGGCAGCGCGAGAGTGTATTGCTCCGAGCGCTCGATTGCGGAAATCTCTTCCTGGGAAAGGGTGCCGAACGCTGCGGCGATTTCCTTCATCTGCTTGCCGTACAGCTTGCCCAGAGTCTTGAAGTTGGGCTTGATCTTCTTGGTTATGATGCCGGTGGTGTCGTGAAGGAACTCGAGCTTCTTCACATTCACTTCCGACAGGAAGATGTCTTGCACGCGGGCGATATGGTCCCGGACGGAATCGTCCAGAACGGGCACGAGCACCTTTGCCAGAGGCTTGCGCACGTTGATGCCCACCTTCTTGCGAAGGGCGAGCACCATGCTGGACGCCTTCTGGGCGAATGCCATGCTTTCCTCCAGCGCGCTGTCTATGAGCTCTGCGTCCGATACCGGCATGGGCTCGAAGTGGACGGACTCGCTGTCGGGCACAAGGTCAAGCCAGAGCCTTTCCATGAAGAAGGGAGCGATGGGGGCGCCAAGCAGCGCAACGCCCTTAAGCACCTCGTAAAGAGTCTGATACGCCGCCAGCTTGTCTTCCGGCATTCCGGAGCCCCAGAGGCGCTTCTTGTTAAGACGGATGTACCAGTTGCTGAGGTCGTCGCACACGAAATCCTGCACAAGGCGGCCTGCAAGCGTGATATCGTAATCTTCGTATGCCGCAACTACGCGGGAGGAAAGGGTGTTGAAGCGGGAGATGATCCAGCGGTCGAACAAAGGACGCTCCGCGTAAGGCACGGCGGCGATTGACGGGTCGAATCCGTCAAGGTTCGCGTACAACGCAAACACCGAGTAGGAGTTGTACAGGGTGCCGAAGAACTTGCGGCGGATCTCCTCCACTCCGCCCTCGTCGAACTTGAGGTTGTCCCAGGGCTGGGAGTTAGTGAGCATATACCAGCGCAGTGCGTCAGCTCCCCATTTGTCCATTGCGGCGAAGGGATCTACGGCATTGCCGAGGCGCTTGCTCATCTTCTCTCCCTTCTTGTCCAGCACAAGGCCGTTGGAGATGACGCGCTTGAAGGCGGGAGTGCCGCTTACCATTGTATGAATAGCGTGCAACGTGTAGAACCACCCACGGGTCTGGTCCACGCCCTCGGCTATGAAGTCTGCAGTGGCGCCGAAGTCGGACGAATCGATGCCGCGCAGACCGGTCTGGGCGTACGGCATTGCGCCGGAATCGAACCAGACGTCTATGAGGTCTTTCTCCCTCGTCATCTTGCGTCCGGTGGGAGACACCAGGAAGATGTTGTCTACGTACGGACGATGGAGGTCTATGCGGTCGTAGTTGACCTTGGTCATGTCGTCGGGGTTGAAGCCCGCGTCCCTGAAGGGGTTGGACGGCATGAAGCCGGCGGCTACGGATTTGTCTATCTCGTTGAAGAGCTCTCGGACGCTGCCGATGCAGATCTCTTCCTTGCCGTCCTCAGTGCGCCACACGGGAAGGGGCGTGCCCCAGTAGCGGCTGCGGCTGAGGTTCCAGTCCTGAATGTTCTCAAGCCACTTGCCGAAGCGGCCGGTGCCGGTGGACTCGGGCTTCCAGGCTATGGTGTCGTTGAGCTCCATCATCTGCTCGCGGACGGCGGTGGTGCGGATGAACCAGCTGTCAAGCGGATAGTAGAGGACGGGCTTGTCAGTACGCCAGCAGTGGGGGTATGAGTGGACGTGCTTCTCTATGCGGAAAGCCTTTCCTGCAGCCTTGAGCATCACGCAGAGGTCTATGTCCAGCGTGGGAGCGTCGGGCTCGAGGGACGGGTCGTATGCGTTCTTCACGTAGCGGCCGGCCCACTCGGCGTAATCTGCGCTCACGCAGTTTTTGACATAATCCGCATCAAGGTCTTGCAGCCTGTAGAAACGGCCTTTGAGGTCTACCTGGGCCTGCAGGTCTCCGTTCCTGTCTTTTACCTGAAGGGCGGGGATGCCGCTGGCGCGGGCAACGCGGGCGTCGTCTGCACCGAAGGTAGGGGCTATGTGAACGATACCGGTACCGTCTTCTGTGGTTACATAGTCTCCGGGGATAACGCGGAAGGCGTCGGGGCCGGGGTTGAACCAGGGGATGAGCTGCTCGTAACGCATACCCACCAGGTCGCGGCCCTTCATTTCACCGGGAAGGACCTCGAACTCCACCTTGCCGTTGAACCAGGTGTTTACCAGAGCCTTGGCGAGGATATACGTTGCAGGGGCGCCGGTGTAAGGGTTAACGCTACG
>JAGCCD010000072.1 GCA_017651785.1 Bacteroidales bacterium | reverse complement strand
TGGACGCCCAAAGTGGCTCACCGCCACGGACTCACGTTGGGAGAGCTGTGCTACCTGTATTGTTCGGAGATAGGCGCCCATTTCCCCCTGCACGTCATCTCCGCCCTCACTTCTCCCGCAGGCCGTGATATTCTCCCGTGGGCTATACCTCCCTCGCCGGACGTCACTGGCCTGTTCTCGTGCGACTTCCTTTCCGGCGGCGGACTCTGGACTGTTACTTCCGTCACTCCGGGCATAGGCACACCCCGCCCGTACGAGTTTATCGGCGCCCCGTTCCTAAGCAACTTCACGCCTCCGCCCAGTCCTGCCGGAGTGGTGATGCGTCCGTGCTCTTTCTCGCCCCTGTACGGTATGTATCAGGGAGAGGAGTGCAGAGGATGGCAGATCGTTCTGCTCCCGGGCGCCCAATACCACTCGCTGCTGCATTCGGTACAGCTTATGAGGTGGATTGCAGACCGCAACTCTCAGTTTGAGATTACCCAGACCCTGCTGGACCGCATCTGCGACCCGGTTATCTCGGAGTTCCTCCGCGGAGGCATAACCTTCGACATAGTCCAGGAACACGTAAAGAGCGAGGAGCAGAAGTGGATACGCAAGGCGCGCCGCTTCCTCCTGTACGATGATTCGCCGTACAGGATAAAATAGTTTTGCAATTTCGCGGGATTTTGCTATCTTTGCGCCCGCAATTAAAACTATAGTTTCATGAAACAAGGAATCCATCCCGAAACCTACCGACTTGTAGCTTTCAAGGATATGTCAAACGAAGATGTATTCATCACCCGCAGCTGCGCTCCCTCCAAGGAGACCATCACTATCGAGGGTGTCGAATATCCTCTTGTGAAGCTTGAGATTTCCAACACTTCTCACCCCTTCTACACCGGCAAGATGAAGATCGTCGATACCGCCGGCCGTGTTGACCAGTTCTATCAGCGTTACAAGTCCCGCAAGAAATAATTCTTGCCACGATATAGGTGAAAAGAGACTGACCCGCAGCGGGCCGGTCTCTTTTTTTTGTGATTATTTTTCTCTACTTTTGGAACTGCAAGTCTATTTCCTTATGGCAAAACGGCAGTACATTCCCCCGGAGGTGGAACAATTGTGCCTGCATCCTCTCGAGATGCTGGCTATGAGTTTCAACGGCGACAATAACAGCGAATACTTTGACGAAGAATATGGCGGCGCACTTTAAACACATTGCGGCCGCCCTGTTCGCGGCCTTCGCTCTGGCGGCGTGCTCCAAGGACCTGCCGGAGGTTACTGTTACGGAAAAGCCCTACGGGCCTTATACCTTCAATATAGGCGGAGATACCAGAACCATCCTCAGCCAGGACGACAGGGGCCGTTTCGCCCAGTGGGAGAGCGGCGACAGGGTAGGAACCCTGCTGAGCTCCGGAGGCTCCACGGTTTCCGGCTATGCCTACGTTACGCCGGGATCGCCTGCCAGCTTCAAGTTATATCATGAAGGCGGTTTTGTGGCGGGTGACGTTATCCGTTCGTATTATCCTTACACATCGGCAACGTCCACCCTGCAGAACGTTAAGATGAGCATTCCGGCCGTTCAGGCCCAGAGCGGCAGTGTGTTCGATTTTGACGCAATGCCCATGGTGTCAACACCTTACGAAATTACACAGAACATAACGGACAACGTCAACCCCGTAGGAGAAATATACTTTGCGAATCTTGCCGCGGTCGCCGAGTTCAATGTGTTCTCGTCCAACGGAGCCTATGCGTCAGAGACTATCAACAGCATCAAGTTCGAGGGATCTTCGCCCCTTGCCGGAGAATTCAGCATCGACCTTTCCGGCACAGACTTCAGTGACCCTGAGACACTTGTTATAGGCGGTTATTCGGACAGTGAGGTCATGACCGTCCTCGATCCTGGCGTAGGCGTGCCTTCTTCCCAGTCTTCTTCGGTGTCTGTACTGATGGTGCTTGCCCCCGGAACCTATAACGGTACCGTAGTGGTTACCACAGACGCCGCGGTCTACCGTTTCCCGCTCAGGAGCAGCCAGACGTTCAAGCGGTCGGTCATCCGTTCCTTCGACGTGGACCTTGGCACCTGCGCGGACAGGCAGACGTCTGCAGTAGCCGTTACGGTTACCAAAACCGTAAAGCAGATGTTGGCGGCCATTGGCGTTACGTCTCCGGTAAACGAGCAAAAATACGAAGAACTTGTGCTTGACGACGTGGTGAGCGTAGAATCCGGTGGCGGCGTGAATAACGGCAAATATTACAATACCGGCTTGTCATGGCGTTTCTATCCGATAAGCTACGGCAATATCAAGATCAAGCTCGCTCCCGGATATGACCTTCAGAGTGTCACCATCACTTATTCCAAGGAGAGCGGAACGAGCAGCGGCCAGACGGTTTATCCCACTTTCGATGGTCCTGCCAGCGGAAGCGCCTACCCTGTAAGCGGCAGTGGGGTAGTGTTTTACATCGGCGGCTCGGCCGGTCACATCCGTGTTACCAAAATCTCTGTAACCTATATCTATTCCGGGCGAACTCCTCAAAGGGCATTCGTGGATTGCAACGAAATTCCGTCCGTATCCATTACCCGCAGCATAAGCGGAGATGAATCGTACGGCGTAGACGAGAACGGTACTGGCAAATGGTACGAATTCGACACTCCGGATGAGAATCGCAGGCTGGTTACCCATACTTTCTGGTACAACGGCAAAATGCGCCGCAACTATACCGCAATGCTGGACAAGTCTAAGCGTTGTGCCCTGTGGGTAGCTTATCCCCTGCATGGTGTCGCGTATGGAGACAATAGCATCGGCAGGGCTGGATCATTTGACGAGAAGCATTCTTATGATCCGGCAGTTCCAGCCGGGTGGCAGTCGAGCGGCTCCACCAAAAATTCCGACAATACTTCCAGCGGTTTCTCCCGCGGTCATCTGTGTGCATCGGAAGACCGGCAGGTAACCGTGGCGTCCAATTATCAGACCTTCTATTACTCCAATCAGGTTCCCCAGTGGCAGAGCGGCTTCAACAGCGGAGTGTGGAGTTCCCTGGAGGGGAAAGTGCAGACAAAGGGCCTAAGCCTGACCGCAAGGGACACCCTGTATGTGGTTTCCGGCGCAATATTCGACCCTGTTACCAATTACCCGAGTAACGACGGAGGGGAAGTCGCCCGCCCTACCCAGATGTATAAGCTGCTGATGCTCTGCAGTTTCAATTCTTCCGGAACCGTGACCTCCGCAAAGGGCGCCGCATTCCTTTACACCAACGAGAGCCATACCGGGCAGTCATACAACGCAAGTACTTTCAAAAGGACTATCGATGATATAGAGACGCTCACCGGCTTCGACTTCTTCACCAATATCCCTTCAAGTCTGCAGGAAAGCGCAGAATCGGCATTCACCTCATTCCTTTAAACTGAATAATAGCAGAACAAAAAAAGAGCAGCGCCTTAGCGTTGCTCTTTTTGGTAGTGGGTAGGAGAATCGAACTCCTATTGCGAGATTGAGAATCTCGAGTACTGACCGTTATACGAACCCACCGGATTGGAGTGCAAAGATAGTGAAGAAAATTGATTCTGCAAATTTTTCTTTCGTTATCCGCTAAAATCTACATCATTAAAGGCGAGGGAGGGGATAAGTTTGCTGGCGCATAGTCTGTAATCGTCTCCTGCCGCAATGAGGTTCTTCCACAGGTCAAGGAAATTGCCGGTAATCAGCATCTCGCTCACAGGGCGCACGCACTCGCCGTCCTTGAACAGCTGCCCGGAAATACCGTAAGAGAAGTCTCCGGTTGTCATGTTGCAGTTGCCTCCGTTGAAGTCGGTTACCAGAATACCGTCACCGCACATCTTCATAAGGGCGTTCTTGTCCAGTCCCGGGGCGGGCCAGGGGGCCAGGCGGGGGCGCAGAACATCCTCTACGGTAGGTTCAATCCCCATCTTTCCGGCCATGTAAGTGTTTACCGAGTAGCGTTTTACGCAACCGTCAGAACTGACTTCGGAGTTCTTGCAGGCAACGCCTTCGCCGTCAAAGAGTTTGGAGCCGGTCTCTCCCGGGCGGATGGGCTCGTCCAGCACCGTGAGCCCTTCGCTGAACATCTGCTTGCCCAGGGAATTCACCAGGAAGGAGTTGCCCTGCTGGATGGAATATGCGTTGAGCGCATTGAGCAGGGGAGAGACGAGCCGCGACGCGACC
>JAGCCD010000071.1 GCA_017651785.1 Bacteroidales bacterium | reverse complement strand
TGTCGTTATTTGTCATGAAAAATCCCGGCCGCCACTATGGGAAGATCGGGATTGCAAAAGTGGTTGAAAAAAAAATGAAAAAAAACTTTTTACGCTATTGTTTTTTTATTTTTTATGCTGTATATATTGTGACCGAAAAGCGGAAACGGCTATTTACGAAATCATTGTATATCAGCAACTTACAATAAGCAACATAGCGTAAAATCATATATTTCACTATATCCGCAAAAAGACTTTGTCTAAATTGACGATTTCAATGAAAATAAGCCGCAAGCTACACTCTGCGTCATAAAAAAACGCATTTGACTATCTGGCTATTTGAGGATTTTTGTCTTGTCACTGTCGATTTTTACGACAAAGGCGTCAGGGTATTTTTTTCTGATTTCCGGCAAATATTTTTTAGTCTCCGCCGGATCTTCGCTCACCGCGATGATATATTTGAGAATTTTGCCCGACTCCTGTACATAAGGTGTGTAACCCAGGAAGGACCTGTCGTTTGAAGGAAGACGCTTGGATCCTGCGAAAATCTGGATTCCGTACCTTACGGCTGAGACGGACTCACTCTTCTTTTCCTCCTGCTTTTTCTGCCCTGTTTCCTGGGTTTTCTTTTCCTGACCGGCAGATACTGCGGTCTCGTTCTCTACATCCAGGGTCATGCTGCCGTCGTACCTTGCCTTGTACTCCTTGAAGGCGGCGAAGAGACAGGCGACGATCTTGTCCTTGTTCTCGGAATTCTTGAGGGTTGCCAGGTCTGTGGCGTTGGATATGAAGCCCAGCTCCACCAGGACGGCGGGCATTGCGGTGCGCCAGAGCACCAGGAAAGGATCCTGCCAAACTCCCCTGTTTACCTTGATTGGGCCGCTCTTGAGCTTCTCGGCCACCAGGGAGGCGAATTCCAGGCTCTGCTCAAGATTGGAGTTCTGCATGAGCTGCAGGAAAATGAAGGACTCGGGGTCTGAAGGGTCGAAGCCCTGATATGTGGTAGTGTAGTCGTCTTCCAGCAGGATAACGGCGTTTTCACGCTTGCAGACGTCCATATTGTAGGCGAAGAGGTCCCTGTTCTTGTTGGACGACTTGCCCAGCACGTGCACCGAGTAGCCGTTTGGCTTTGACGATGCGGCAGCATTGATATGTATGGAAATAAACAGGTCTGCGCCCGCTTTGTTGGCGATTGCGGCACGGTCATTGAGAGCAACGCTCTTGTCTTTGTTGCGCGTGAGGACTACCTCTACGTCCGGACATTCGGCCTTTATCTTTTCTGACAGTCGCTTTGCGATGTCGAGGGTGAATGTTTTTTCGTAGCTCTTACCGTCCGAACTCACGGCGCCGGGGTCGGTTCCGCCATGGCCGGGATCTATGGCCACACGTTTGAGACTGAGCGTCTGAGCCCCCGCCGAAACAAGCGTCAGGAGCGCAACAAGGGCAGATGTAATTGTACGTTTCAAAAAATAGTGTTATTTTTGTCGATTGGCAAATTTAGTAAAAAAAACGGAATTTTGAGATTGTTCAGACAATTCCTTGCTGCGGCCCTGCTGGTGGTCCTCGGCACACAGGCTCTCGACGCGCAGACCGTCGGGCGCCGCCGCCCGAGGCAGGTGTTCAGCAATGCGGTACCAAAGACCGAACGTAAGGTGGAACTGGACTCCGCGGCCCTTGCCCGCCGCGACTCGATACACGTAGCCGACTCCCTGCACCGCATAGATTCCATTGAGCTCAGAAGCAAGAGCTCGCTCGAGCTTCCCGCTTTCTCCTCTGCCAAAGACTCCATCGTGGAGGTATTTACTGACGGCCAGCGCATGATTTATTATTATGGTGACGTTACTGTCGAGTACCAGGACATGAAGCTTTCCGCCGCCTACATGCAATATGACATGAATACGGGAACCGTGTATGCTAAGGGCGTATACGACTCCCTTAAAGGCGAATGGACGGGCAGGCCGGTCATGACGCAGGGTGCAAAGACATATAACATGGATGAGGTAAAATACAATTTCAATACCAAAAAATCATCCATCAAGAACGTCATCACCACGGAAGACAACGCCCTGATGCACGGCGGCAAGGTCAAGATGATGCCGGACCAGACCATCAACATGACCCAGGGCAAGTACACCGTCTGCGACCTTGAGCATCCGCACTACTACCTCGCCCTCACAGCCGCAAAGGTCATGACCAAACCCACGCAGAAAACGGTATTCGGCCCTGCGTATATGGTGGTCGAGGATGTGAAACTGCCGTTCGTGGGACTCCCCTTCGGCTTCATACCCAAGCGCCCGGAAAGGGCTACGGGCCTGCTTATGCCCAACTTCGGAGAAGAGAACGCCCGAGGTTTCTATATGAGGGACGCCGGTATGTACTTCGTGTTCGGCGACTATCTGGACCTGTCCTTAACCGGAGACTACTACACCCTCGGTTCCTGGGCCGTGAACCTCAACTCCCGCTACATGCTCAAGTACAAGTTCACGGGCAACTTCGGACTCACCTACTCGCACGACCAGACGGGCGAGCCAGACACGGATGAGTTCCAGGCGTTCGACAACTTCTCCGTAAAATGGTCCCACTCCCAGGACGCCAAGGCGCATCCGGGACGCTCCTTCAGCGCATCGGTCAACTTCTCGTCTCCAGGCAACAACAAGTACAATTCCCGCTCGGTAAACGAGGCCCTGCAGAACCAGATCTCATCGTCAATCTCCTTCTCCCGCAACTTCAACGGAAAGGCCAACTTCAGCATAAACGCCCTGCATTCACAGAGCTCCAGGGACTCGTCCTACTCGTTCACCCTTCCTAACATCACTTTCTCCGTGAGCACGTTCTACCCGTTCAAGCGCAAGGCAAGGGTGGGCAAGGAAAGGTTCTACGAGAAGATCTCAATAGGCTACAACACCTCGCTGCAGAACAAGATAAACTTCAAGGCCAGGGAGTTCGGCCAGGAGGGCTTCTGGGACAAGTTCCAGAACGGAATGAACCACAACTTCAGCATCGGTCTGCCCAACTTCCAGATACTCAAGTACCTGAATGTCAACCCGTCCGTAAGCTACGGCCAGGCCTGGCAGTTCCGCAAGCGGGAATACTTCTACAACCCGGAGACAGACAAGGTAGAGCAGGACCCCGGCACTCAGTTCAACACCTTCGGCATAACGCAGAGGTATTCCGGCTCTGTCGGCCTCACCACCCGTATATACGGTCTGTTCCAGTTCGGTTCGTGGCATAAGATACAGGCAATCAGGCACGTCATCTCCCCTTCCGTTTCGATGAGTTTCTCCCCGGAACTCGGCACATACGCAAACGGTTACCGCACGCTTGTGTACACAGACAAGCACGGCGTAGAGAAGACTTACGACTATAATATATATCAGGGAAGCCTGAACGGCCCTCCCGGAAAGGGACGTTCCGCTACCGCCAACATCTCCTTCGGCAACAACCTCGAGGCAAAGGTACGCGACTTTGCAGACACTACGGGAACGGCATCCAAGAAAGTGAAGCTCATAGACCAGCTGAACATCAGCACGGGCTACAACTTCCTGGCAGACTCCCTGAACATGAGCAACGTCAACCTGTCCATGTCCACGTCCCTGTTCAACAAGATATCCCTCAACGCCAACGCCAGCTTCGACCCGTACGCTATGGGCGAGGGCGCGAAGAGAATCAACAAGTTCGCGGTCACGCAGGGCCAGGGCCTGATGAGGCTCAACAACGTTTCCGCATCCGCATCGTACTCCATATCGGGAGACGGCTCAATTAAAGGTAACGACGGCAACAAGGACCCTGACAGCGGAGGCACGGGGTCGACGGTAAACGGCGCCGCAAGCTACTACAAGCGCTTCTACTACCATCCCATCACCGGAGAATACATCCCCGGCGGATGGCTGTACTACACCAACCCCAACGTCCCCTGGTCCGTAAACCTCAGCTACTCGTTCAGCTGCAGCATGCGGTACACCTGGGAGGAAGACGCCCTCGTACGCACTCCCAACATCACCCAGACCATCCAGGCCAGCGGCAACGTAAAGCTGTCGCCCCGTCTGAGCATAAACGCCAGCTCAGGCTTCGACCTGCAGGCAATGAAGATTACCACTACGCAGTTCAGTTTCACTTATGACCTGCACTGCTTCAACATATCCGTCTCCTGGGTACCTACGGGCACGTGGGCGTCTTACCAGTTCCGAATCGCGGCAAACGCCTCCGCCCTGGCGGACATCCTCCAGATCAAGAAGAGCAGCAGCTACTGGGACAACTAGCATGATACGCGGCAAGAAGGTCATAGTGGTAATGCCCGCCTACAACGCGGAGAAGACTCTGGAACAGACCTGGAGCGAGATTCCGCGGGATGTGGTAGACGAAGTTATCCTTACCGACGACTGCAGCGCAGACGGCACCGTGCAGAAGGCGCAGAGCCTCGGTATAACCAACGTGCTCAGGCACCCTGCCAACAAAGGCTACGGAGCCAACCAGAAGACCTGCTACCATCGCGCACTTGAGCTTGGAGCGGATATCGTGATAATGCTGCATCCGGACTATCAGTACACGCCCAAACTCATTGAGGCAATGGCGTATATGATAGCCAACGGCGTATACCCCGTAGTCTTCGGCTCACGCATTCTCGGCAAAGGGGCTCTCAAGGGCGGAATGCCCCTGGTGAAGTACGTGTCAAACCGCTTCCTCACCTTTTTCCAGAACATCTTCCTGTCCCAGAAACTGTCCGAGTATCACACCGGCTACAGGGCTTTCAGCGCCGAAGTGCTGAGAAACGTCCCCTTCGACCTGTGCTCAGACGACTTCATCTTCGACAACGAAATGGCAGCCCAGATTTTCTGGGCCGGATATCAGATAGGCGAAGTCTCCTGCCCCACCCGCTACTTCGCTGACGCCTCCTCGATAAACCTCCGCAGAAGCACCGTATACGGCTTTGGCGTGCTGAGGGTTTCCCTTGTTTACCGTCTATGCAAATGGCACCTGTGCCGCAGCCGCCTGTTCCCCGCAAGATGAGCA
>JAGCCD010000070.1 GCA_017651785.1 Bacteroidales bacterium | reverse complement strand
GACATCCCCCTGGTCCAGTTCGACCGCATATTCCGTGACATTCCCGGCGCCAAGATCACCGGCGCCAACTTCGACGGCGCATACATCGCCACCCGTCACCTTATAGAAAACGGATACAAACGCATAGGCACAATCGCCGGATATATGAATGCCGCGCCCTATGCCGAGCGCCTCGCCGGATATCGCAAAGCGCTGGAAGACAACGGAATACCATACGACGAGTCCATCGTCTTCAAGAACGCCATCGTAAGGGAAACCGGTTGCAGCGCCGCGCTCCGCGCACTCGAGTGCGGGTGCGACGCCCTTTACAGCGCCGGAGACTTCTCCGCCCTTGGTGCTATAGAAGCTCTTTCAGGACAGAAAGTCCGCATACCCGAGGAATTCGGAATAGTGGGTACGGCAAACGAGTTCTTCACGTCGCTCACCACCCCTTCGCTCAGCTCCCTGGGCCAGCAGCCTTTCGAGATGGGCCAGGAGGCGGCGCGCGCCTTCCTCAGCGGCAGCTCGGAAGAGATAGTCATCCCTATGGAACTTCACATACGTCAGTCATCTAACCGCAATAAAATATGGCAAAAGTAGTAACCTTCGGCGAAGTGATGCTTCGCCTCTCTACGCCCGGCTACCTGAGATTCGGCCAGGCAAAACAGTTTGACGCGACATTCGGCGGCGGAGAAGCCAACGTGGCAGTCTCCCTGGCAAATTACGGCGTCGACGCCCACTTCGTCACCCGTCTCCCCAAGAACGACATCGCAGACGCTTGCGTGTCGGAGCTTCGCGGCTTTGGAGTCAACACCTCCGGCATCGTGTACGGCGGAGAAAGGATAGGCATCTATTATCTTGAGACAGGCGCAGTTGCGCGCGGCAGCAAGGTAGTGTACGACAGGGCGCATTCTTCCGTTTCAGATATCAAGCCCGGCATGGTGGACTGGGAAAAGGTGCTCCAGGGCGCCGACTGGTTCCACTGGACCGGCATCACCCCCGCTCTTTCGCAGGGCGCCGCAGACGCCTGCCTTGAGGCGATAAAGGTTGCAAACAGGCTGGGAGTCAAAGTGAGCTGCGACCTCAACTACCGCAAGAAACTCTGGCAGTACGGCAAAACCGCGGCCGAGGTTATGCCCGCGCTCGTAGAGGGCTGCGACCTCATACTCGGCAACGAGGAAGACGCAGAGAAGGAATTCGGCATCAAGCCCGAGGGCTTCGACGCCGAGAAGACCGGAGGAGAGATAGACCAGACCCGCTTCGAGAGCGTCTGCCGCCAGCTCATGGACCGCTTCCCCCGCTGCAAGAAGGTGGCAATCACCCTGCGCGGCTCCATCAACGCCAACCACAATACCTGGGGCGGCGTCATCTACGACGGCAAAACCCTCTGGCAGTCACGCCGTTACGACATAACCCACATAGTAGACCGCGTAGGCGGCGGAGACTCCTTCATGGGAGGCCTCCTCTATGGTCTGCTCACCTACCCCACCGACCAGGAGGCCATTGAATTCGCAGCCGCGGCATCGGCTCTCAAGCACACCATCATAGGAGATTATAACCGCGTCACCGTAGCCGAGGTCGAGGGCCTCGTGAAGGGCGGCGGCAGCGGCAGGGTATCGCGCTAACGTCTTGCCCGGCAGCGACCGGGCATCAAATCCAGAGATGCATTATGTCAAAATTCAATAAAATCGATACCATCGGTATCATCCGCTCCACCGGCATCGTCCCGGTATTCTACAACAAGGACGTAGAACTCACAAAGAAGGTAGTCAAGGCCTGCTACGACGGCGGCATCCGCGCCTTCGAGTTCACCAACCGCGGCGACGGCGCCCACCGCGTCTTCAGGGAACTGATAGACTTCGTGCGCTCAGAGTGCCCCGAAATGGCTCTCGGCGCCGGCACCATCCTTGACGCCGGAACCGCATCACTCTACATTCAGCTGGGAGCAGACTTCCTGGTCTCCCCCTGCACCGTAGAAGAGGTCGCCAGACTCTGCAACCGCCGTGGAATCCCTTACTCCCCTGGCTGCGGCACCGTCACGGAAATCGTTCACGCTCAGGAACTTGGCTGCGACCTTGTGAAGGTCTTCCCCGCCGGCAACGTGGGCGGCCCGTCCTTCGTGAAGAACGTCCTCGGCCCCCTGCCATGGTCCATGCTGATGTGCACCGGCGCCGTAGAACCTACGGAAGAAAACCTCCGCGCCTGGGCCTCCATCGGCGTCATTGCCGTGGGCATGGGCTCCAAGCTCTTCCCCAAGGACGTCATCGCCTCCGGCGACTGGGCAGCCATCTCCTCCCTCTGCCGCCAGTGCCTGGGATGGTTCAGGAAATAGCACTCAGGTCTCTGACTGAGAAAGGGCTGACGGTCGTTCGTCGGCCCTTTTTTGTTGGAGGCCTCACGGGTGAGCCGTGGGACCCTCCTGGTCCCGCCACCGTTTGGGGAAGGTCCGGCCACCATTTGGGGAAGGTCCGATTTCATCCCCGGGACCTTCCCCGGCGGATTGGCCTCCCAGGGCCTTCAGTGGCACTTTCGGTGGGGAAGGTCAGCCCTCTCTTTTCGGACCTTCCCCATTTTGACCCGGGACCTTCCCCGGTTTGACCCAGGACCTTCCCCAGTTAGTCCTGAGACCATCCCCAGTTAGTCCCTTGACCTTCCCCGCTGCCTCCGTCTCTCCCCTTACTGTCGCTTCCTCATTATCGCCGCGGCTATTTTTTCGCGCTCGAGGCCCAAGGTTCTGGACAATTGGGCCACGGTGGTCTTTGTCGTTCGGACAAGATAAGTGGCCAACCGGTACTTCCGGTCGATTGTTATCTGGGAGATATCTACCTGGAACCATCTGTTACACACAGTGTTGGCATGGCGGAAGAACTCACTGTCTGGCATCATCTGCCTTGGATTGTCAATCAGTTTCTGATGCATCTCAGCAGAGTTTTGACTTCCGACAGCCCGTAGGAAAAATGCCGGATCATAGTCAAACGCCTGTTCAAGATAATCCCTGTCACACCAGCTGGAGGGAATTAACCGGGATTTGTCATCCAGCAGCCAATCGACATCCCTGAGGTCGTCCCCAGTATGCATTATCTGCTCCCGCTCTCGTTTCGACAGCAGCCTGACCGGCCTGCCGCCTGCAGCAGACGAGAACACAGCCCGGTAGCCTGACCATTCATACTCGTTCACATTGCAACCGTTGTCCAACGCATTCCGGGGGATATAAGCCAATGCATTCCTCACATAACTGTCTGAATCCAAGTCGATTGCCTTGACATCAACCCTCCTCATCGCATTGGCGATTCCATATTTGTTGCTGAACCACATCGAATAGATCCGCTTCACTTCCTGTCCATACTCATCGGCCTGAACCTGACTTGTGGCCAGAATCCCGGCGTGACAATGGTTGGAGACGACGGCATAGAATTACGGTTTCCAACCCCTCCATACTCATATGAAAGGGATAAACAGTCCTGACGCTACCATCCGGCAGTGTCCTGACAACCTTCCTTTGCATCAACTGATCGACTTGCTTGGACCGAAGGCGACCGGGTACTCGACGAAGCATCCTCTCTTCTTCATAAACTCCAGTGTCTTGTTAATGATTCTGGCATAATGGGCAGAGTGCTCGTCAAAGGCGCGGATCATTGCTTCGCGGTCGGTGCAGACGGAGAAGTCGGCCAGGGCAAGTGCGCGGATCATGGCGATTACCGCCACTTCTTCCTGGCCCCGCAACCTGGTTATCATAGTGAAGGCGAGTTTTCCTATCAACTCGCTGATCCCTTGTTCGTTGGCAGGGTCGAAGTCGGTCCTGAACCTGATGTCGTGGTCACCGCACTCTATGACTTCAAGTATCTTTTTCATTGCTGTCAGTTTGATTTAAAAAGATTTACCCTGAGTTTTACGAGTCTGGAGACGATTGCTCCGGGAGTTCGGCCGAAGTGCTGTGCCATATCGTCGAATGAGGCTCCGTCGTTGTACATTTGCACAACCGATTCTTCGTCTTCCCGATTCCACGCTTTTGGTGCAGGCTTTGGAACGTACAGTCCCAGCGACTGGAGTTTCATCTTGATGGAATTGGCGGTACGGCCGAGCTGGGAAGACATCTCCTTGATGGCGATGCCGTCTGCTGCCATCGACTTGAGTTCTTCCACTTCATCAGCCTGCCAGGGCTCGTTGAATTTGGGATAGGCCGCCCTGAGCCTGTCATAATCCTCGGGGGCGAGGAAGAGTGTTTTTCTGTTTGCTGTCATAGTTTTTCGTTTTGGTTTACGGCGCAAGATAAAAAGATTTATCCATTGCAAGGCGTTTTGCAACACTTAATTGAAAAGTGGCCTCCGAGAGGTGTGAGAGCTTGTTTTTGTCGAT
>JAGCCD010000069.1 GCA_017651785.1 Bacteroidales bacterium | reverse complement strand
CAGCTTTGTTGCCGAATTGGAACCCATGCTCACGTGGTCTTCCTGTCCGTTGGACGAGGGAACGGAGTCGCACGATGCGGGCCAGCACAGCATCTTGTTCTGGCTCACGATTGATGCCGCGGTGTATTGGGGAATCATGAAGCCGCTGTTGAGGCCGGGCTTGGCCACAAGGTAGTGGGGAAGCCCCCGGTAGCCGTGCACCAGCAGGTAAACCCTTCTTTCTGAGATACTTGCGAGCTCTGAAAGGGCTACGGCCATTGTGTCCATCGGGATGGCGATGGGTTCTCCGTGGAAGTTGCCGGCAGAAATGATCATATCTTCGTCCGGGAAGATGTTGGGGTTGTCCGTCGCTGAGTTGATCTCGTTCTCTATGACCGAGGCCACGTACTCCAGATTGTCTTTTGCGGCGCCGTGCACCTGGGGGATGCACCGGAACGAATAGGGATCCTGCACGTGCTCTTTTGGACGGCGGATAAGGTCGCTTCCCTCGAGCAGCTGGATGAAGCGGTTGCCCGTTGCGATTTGCCCCCTGTGTTGGCGTATCCTGTGCGTGAGCGGCAGGAAGGGCTCTATACGTCCGTCGTATGCGTCAAGCGATATGGCGCCTATGACATCGGCCCACTTTGAGAGTCTGCGGGCGCGGAGCAGCGCCCAAACGGCGTGTGCGCTCATAAACTGGGTGCCGTTAAGCAGGGCAAGGCCTTCCTTTGACTGGAGGGTTATGGGCTCCCAGCCCATCTCTGCCCACACGTCAGCCGCCTGGCGGATTTCTCCTTTGTACAGCACTTCGCCAAGGCCGATGAGCGGCAGGCACATATGTGCAAGAGGGGCGAGGTCTCCGGATGCTCCCAGCGAACCCTGCTCGTAAACCACGGGCAGGATGTCGTTGTTGAACATATCGATAAGTCGCTGTACGGTAACGAGTTGCGTTCCGGAATGCCCGTAACTCAGAGACTGCGCCTTGAGGAAAAGCATCAGCTTTACGATCTCCGGACGCACCTTTGCACCGGTCCCGCAGGCGTGGGAGACCACCAGGTTATACTGCAGCTTTGACAGGTCCTCCGGTGGAATGGTCTCGTTGCAAAGGGACCCGAAGCCGGTTGTTACGCCGTATATGGGGTGGTCCAGATCGGCCATCTTCTGGTCCAGGTAACGGCGGCATTTTTCTATTGCCTTGACGGCCTGGGCAGACAGGGCTATCTTCTCGCCGTCTTCTATTATCTGCCTGAGTCTTTCTATACTTAAGTGGTTGTGTGAAATGTAATGCATCGTTTAGAAAAGGTTATCGATTAGTGTATCATCTGCGATGTTGGGGAATGTGACGCGAAGGCCGGGGGTGCGGTCCATCTGGCGGCGGATTGCCTCCATGGCGCCGCTGTTGCGGGCCCAACTGCGGCGGGAGATGCCGTTGTTGACGTCCCAGAACAGCATTTCGCTGATGTGGCGGGCCGAGTCCGGGGAGCCGTCGATCACCATTCCAAAGCCGCCGTTTATCACTTCTCCCCAGCCAACGCCGCCGCCGTTGTGGAGCGATACCCAGGTGGCGCCGCGGAAAGCGTCTCCTATGACGTTCTGCACCGCCATGTCTGCGGTGAACTGCGAGCCGTCGTAGATGTTGGAGGTTTCGCGGAACGGGGAGTCGGTACCCGAGACGTCGTGATGGTCGCGTCCCAGCACTATGGGAGCCTTGATGTAGCCGCTGCGGATGGCGTCGTTGAAGGCCAGGGCTATCTTTGTGCGGCCCTCGCAGTCGGCATAGAGGATACGGGCCTGGGAGCCCACCACCAGGTGGTTGCGGCCGGGCTCTTCTATCCCGCGCAAGTTGTCCAGCATCTGGCCCTTAATGGATTCGGGGGCTGTGGCGGCGCACTCGCGCAGGACCTTCACCGCCAGGGCGTCGGTCTTTGCCAGGTCTTCGGGGTCCTGGCTCATGCACACCCAGCGGAAGGGGCCGAAGCCGTAGTCGAATTAAAACGGCCCCATAATGTCCTGAACGTAAGAAGGATAGCGGAAGCTGCCGTCGGGTTTGAGTATGTCGGCGCCGGCGCGCGAGCTCTGCAGCAGGAAGGCGTTGCCGTAGTCGAAGAAGTACATTCCGCGTGCGGCGAGCTTGTTGATGGCGGCCACCTGCCTGCGGAGCGATGCCTGCACCGCTTCCTTGAAGCGCTCGGGCTCCTCGGCCATCATGACCTTAGACTCCTCGAAACTGTAGCCGACCGGGTAGTAACCGCCGGCCCAGGGGTTGTGGAGCGAGGTCTGGTCTGAGCCAAGGTCCACGCGTATGTCCTCCTGCGCGAGCCTTTCCCAAAGGTCTACAACGTTGCCCACGTAGGCGAGGGAGACGACCTCCTTTGCGGCGACGGCTTTGCGGATGCGGGGGATAAGCTCGTCCAGGCTGCTGTGGAGTTCATCCACCCAGCCCTGGTCGTAGCGCTTCTGCGCGGCTGCGGGGTTGATTTCTGCCGTTACGCTCACCACGCCGGCTATGTTGCCCGCCTTTGGCTGTGCGCCGGACATGCCGCCCAGGCCTGCCGTGACGAAGAGTACGCCGCCGCGGTCGTCACCGTCGAGCCCGCGTTTGCGAAGCTGCATCCGCGCTGCATTCATCACGGTGATGGTGGTGCCGTGCACGATGCCCTGGGGGCCGATGTACATATAGGAGCCGGCCGTCATCTGGCCGTACTGGCTTACGCCGAGGGCGTTGAAGCGCTCCCAGTCGTCGGGCTTGGAGTAGTTGGGAATGACCATTCCGTTGGTCACTACAACGCGCGGGGCGTCTTTGTGGCTGGGGAACAAGCCGATGGGGAAGCCGGAGTACATTGAGAGCGTCTGCTCCTCCGTCATTGTTGCAAGGTACTGCATAGTAAGCAGATACTGAGCCCAGTTCTGGAACACGGCGCCGTTGCCGCCATAGGTGATGAGCTCGTGCGGATGTTGTGCCACGCGCGGATCCAGGTTGTTCTGAATCATTGCCATTATGGCAGCCGCCTGCTTGCACTTGGCAGGATACTCATCTATGGGGCGGGCATACATCTCGTATGTGGGGCGGAAACGGTACATGTATATGCGACCGTATTTCTCCAGCTCCTGCGCGAACTCCGTAGCAAGCACCGCATGGTGCTTGGGATCGAAATAGCGCAGGGCGTTCTTAAGCGCCAGCTTCTTCTCTTCTTTAGTAAGTATATCTTTGCGCTTGGGTGCGTGGTTTACGCTCTCATCGTACGGCCTGGGCTCCGGAAGCTCATCGGGAATTCCTTGCAGTATCTGCTGCCTGAAATTATAAGTCATTGTGCTTTAGTGCTTTATAACTGAATCTCTGGGAAAAACTCCCAGAGGTGAATGTGTATGTAATTGATAATCGGGAAGTTAAAGATTGGCTTCTACGGCTTCCAGGACTTCCGCTTCGCGGGCCTCGGCCTCACGGACGATTTCTTCTGCGCGAGCGAGAAGAGGCTGTGCGGGGGTTTTGTCGGTGAGGCCGGAGGCGTTGATGCGCACGTTGAGGGCGGCGCCGCGGCAGGCGGCGCGGGCGGCAAGTGCGCCTACGCCGGCGTCTGATGCCGAGGCGGGGTTGCCCTTCTGCGCCACTGCGAGCAGCAGAGGGAAGGCCTTCAGCGAGGCCTCCATGGTCTTGAGCGGCACGGAGGCGGCGTACAGGGTGGCCTCTTCTATTGCTGCGGCGCGGGCGGCCTTTTCTTCTTCCGTGCCCTTCGGCATGCCGAAGCAGGCCATTATGCGGTCGAAGGCGGCGGTATCTTCGTCTACCAGGTCAAGCAGCTCGGTCATAAGGGCCTGGCCCTGCTCTGCGATGTCTGAGAACTCTTTCCAGCGGTCGTCCCAGCCCCTCTTGTGGCCGGACAGGTTGGCGACCATGGTGCCCAGCGCTGCTGCCAGGGCGCCCATGTAGGCCGATATGGATCCTCCGCCGGGGGCGGGAGACTCTGAGGCCGTTTCTTTGGCAAAGCCCTCTGCCGTCATGCGGACAAGACAGTGCTTGCGGGCCTCTTCTGCCTCGTCCTGCATGAGGAACTCGATGACTTTTTCTTTGGGATTGAAGGGCTTGAGGTCGTCCAGCGACATGCTCTTTACGGCAATCTTGAGAATCTCTTCCTCGCTGATGCCGAGCGAGCGCTGCTGCTTCTCCAGGTAGAACTTGCCTGCGTCTATCAGCACCCGTTTTGGAACGAGGCCGACAATCTCTGCGCCGGTGACGCGAAGACCGCGAGCCGCTGCTGCGCGGGATACTTCCTCGAAGGCCACATGAAGCGGAGTGGCCTCTATGTCGGTAATGTTCATGGATACCTGGGCGATGCCGTATTCGTCTATGTACCAGCCGATTGCCTTGCATCCTTTGAGCGTTCCGGGAATCCAGATCTGGTTGCCGTTTTCATCCTTAAGCAGCTTACCTGTAAGCGAGCCGCCCTCGCGTGCCTTGCGGCCTTTCTCGCGAACGTCAAAGGCTACAGCCATAGCCCGGCGGGTGGAGGTGGTGTTGAGATTGTAGTTGACGGCCACAAGGAAGTTGCGTGCGCCAACGTTGGTTGCGCCGCTGCGGGCCACTATGTCGTTGTATTCTGAAGGACCGAAGTCCGGCTTTCTGGCAGGATCTGCGATCTTCTCCGGCAGGGCTTCATATTCGCCCGCGCGGCAGACGGCCAGGTTCTTTCTTTCCGGTTTGAAGGCAGCGGCCTCGTAGCAGTAGCAGGGGATTCCCAGCTCCTTGTACAGCCGCTCGGCAAGGGCGCGCGCAAGGACCGCGCACTCCTGGAGGGTTATGCCCGATACGGGAATGAGGGGAAGGACATCTGTTGCTCCGCTGCGGGGGTGTGCGCCGTGGTGCACTCTCATGTCTATGAGTTCCTGTGCCTTGGCGGCGCCGCGGAAGGCGGCCTCGCACACGTCTTCCGGTGAACCTACAAACGTAACTACGGTGCGGTTGGTGGCCTCTCCGGGATCTACGTCGAGCACCTTTACGCCCTTTACGGTGGCGATTGCCGCTACGATGCGGTCGATTACACTCCGGTCGCGTCCTTCGCTATAATTGGGGACGCATTCAACGATTTGATTCATATGTGGTTAGTGTGGTTGTTGGCTATCGGTTGAGGGGCTTGGCGTAGTGCGTATGCTCCTTGGGCTTGGGCGTTTGCTCCGGATGCACGGCCCGCGCCGGAATCTTGCGCACGGCGGCATATATCAGGAAAGCTATTCCCAGGAGGATGAAGGGGATGGACAGCGCCTGGCCGATATTAATGGTGGTGAAGCCCAGGTCGAAGTACTTGTTGGCCTCTTTGAAGTATTCTATGATGAAACGCATTCCGAAGCAGCCTACCAGGAAGAATCCGATGAAGAAGCCCCTGTGCAGCTTATCAAGCTTGAACTTGTACAGGCACATCATTATGATGAACAGCGCCATATATGTTATGGACTCGTACATCTGGGTGGGGTGGCGGGGCTCCGTTTCTCCGCGGATCTCGAAGATGACACCCCAGGGCTGGCTGGTTACAGGGCCGTAAATCTCTGAATTAAAGAGATTTCCGAGCCTGATAAGGGATCCCGTGAGGGCTACGGCTATGGCCAGGTGGTCTATGAGCCACACATAGTCGAAGTCGTGTTTCTTACCGTAGTGGGCGCTGAACCACCACATTCCCAGGAACAGGGCGATTGTGCCGCCGTGGCTGGCCAGGCCTCCCTTCCAGGGCTGGAAAATCTCCAGGAAGCCCTGCCAGGAGCCGAAGTAGTAGTCCGGCTGATAAAAAATGCAGTGGCCGAGGCGTGCGCCCACGATTGTGCATATCAGGAGCGTGTACAGAAGCGGGTCAAGCAGTTTTTCGGGAATGCCCTCGCGGCGGAAAAACCACTTGAAAATGTACCAGCCGATTACGAATCCCAATACGAAAAGCAGTGAATACCAACGTATTCCGAAACTTCCCAGATGAATGAGCACGGGGTCTACGTGCCAGTGTATTGCAAGTAAGTCCATAAGCGATACAAATATCCTTCAAAGATAATCTTTTTGCGGCTTATTAGCAAACCTGTCGGAGGTATAATTTTTGCAGTAAAATCGCGCTCGTATACTGTTATGAAAAGATTATTATTCACCCTGTTCGCCCTGTGCGCGGTCCTGCTTGCCGCCAGAGCCCAGGACACCACCGCAACCCTGAGCCTGGACCAGGCTCTCCAGATAGCCCTGAGCGAAAACGCCTCCGTAAAAGTGGCCGACCTCGAGATCCAGCGCACCGGCTACGCCAGAAAAGGCACGTACGCGTCGTTGTTCCCCCAGATAGACGGATCCGGCTCCTATCAGCGCACAATCAAGAAGCAGGTAATGTATATGGATTTTGCCATGCCCGGCCGCACGGATTCTGAAGAAGGAGGCGGCTCCTCCGCCGCAAACGGAATAGAGGTGGGCCGCTGGAACACGTTCTCCACAGGCATCAGTGCCAGCATGCCCCTTGTGAACGCCCAGCTGTGGCAGAGCCTCAAGATAAGCGACCAGGACGTGGAGCTTGCCGTAGAGAAGGCAAGGGCCTCCCGCCTGGAAACGGTCACCCAGGTCAAGAAGGCCTTCTTCACGGTTCTTCTCGCCAAAGAGGCGTTCCAGGTATATAAAGGCGTATACGAGAACGCAATGGAGAACCTGGACCTCACGCAGAAGAAGTTCAACGCCCAGAGAGCGTCGGAGCTTGACCTCACCCGCGCCAAGACCGCCGTGGCCAACGCCATCCCCAACGTATACGACTCGGAGAATGCCGTCCAGATAGGCCTGTGGCAGCTCAAGGCCGTTATGGGAGTGGATCTGGATACCGATATAGACGTTGCGGGCACCATTGCCGACTATGCCGCGGAACTTGACTCCACCCTTCCGGACTATGAAGACCTGTCCGGCAACTCCACCCTTCGGCAGCTCGCCCTTCAGGCAGAACAGCTCGCCCAGACCATAAAGATGCAGCAGTATGCTTACCTGCCTTCACTGGCAGTGGCCTTCTCTTACACCAACAACGCAATGGCAAACGACTACATGTTTTCCAATTACCGCTGGTCTCCGTATTCGTATGTGGGCCTGAGCCTCAGCATACCCATCTTCTCCGGCGGCAGGCGCTACAACGCCGTGCGCCAGACTCGCGTGCAGGCGGCGGAGCTTGACATCCAGAGGGCCAATACTGAGCGTCAGCTGCAGATCGCCATCCGCCAGTATCTGGGCACAATGGGCACTGCAGTAAAGAGTT
>JAGCCD010000068.1 GCA_017651785.1 Bacteroidales bacterium | reverse complement strand
CTTGGAAAGCGCCAGCACGACCTTGATTCCCAGAAAGGTCAGGTAAATGCCCAGAGAGTGGCCCTTGAGGCCAAAATGGAAGAGTGCGAGCAGCTTCGCGCACAGGCGAACCGCCAGCTTGAGACCATAGCAGGAATGAGCGCGCAGGATGCCAAAAACATGCTCGTTGAGAATATGAAGGCAGAGGCCCGCACAGAGGCACAGGCCTACATAAACGAGACAATGGACGAGGCTCGCCTGAATGCTGCAAAAGAGGCTAAGCGCATTGTAATCAACACAATATAGCGCACCGCAACAGAGACCGCCATAGAGAATGCCGTCACCACATTCCCAATAGACAACGACGAGGTGAAGGGCCGCATCATCGGACGCGAGGGCCGCAACATCCGCGCTCTCGAGGCCGCTACGGGCGTTGAGATAGTGGTTGACGACACCCCCGACGCCATCCTCATCAGCGCTTTCGATCCCGTGCGCCGCGAAGTGGCACGCCTGTCTCTCCATCAGCTCGTGATAGACGGCCGCATCCATCCCGCCCGCATCGAGGAGGTGGTGGCAAAGGTGAGCCGTCAGCTTGAGGAGGAGATTCTTGAGACCGGTAAGCGCACCTGCATAGACCTCGGCATCCACGGACTCAACCTCGAGCTCGTGCGTATGATCGGCCGTATGAAGTACCGCAGCTCATACGGACAGAACCTGCTGCAGCACTCCCGCGAAGTTGCTAATATCTGCGCCATTATGGCTTCAGAGCTCGGCCTCAATCCCAAGGTTGCAAAGAGGGCCGGTCTCCTGCACGATATAGGCAAAGTCTCCGAGGAGGAGCCCGAACTGCCTCACGCACTGCTTGGCGCCAAACTGGCAGAGCAGTACAAGGAGCGTCCCGAGATAGTGAACTGTATCGGCGCCCACCACGAGGAGATGGAGATGACCTCCATCTACGCACCGCTGGTGCTCGTAGGAGACGCCATCTCCGGCGCCCGTCCCGGTGCCCGCCGAGAGGTCATCGAGTCCTACATCAAGCGCCTCAAGGGTATGGAAGACCTGGCGGCCTCTTATCCCGGTGTAACCAAGTCCTACGCCATCCAGGCCGGCAGGGAACTGCGCGTCATAGTTGGCGCGGACGAGGTGTCCGACGACCAGGCAGCCCGCCTCTCTACGGACATCGCCCAGCGTATCCAGGACGAAATGACCTATCCCGGACAGGTCAAGATTACCGTTATCCGGGAAACCAGGAGCGTGGCTATCGCCAAGTAAATCCGGAATTCAGAATATACAGATCCTCAGGCCGGCGTCTGCTGACCTGAGGATTTCTATCATATGGCCCCTGTCAAGCGCGACGCAGCCTCCCGTGTAGGGGTTGTAGCTCTTGCAGTGAATGAAGATGGCTGAGCCCAGGGGATAGATGTTCTGCGGGTTAAAGTCTATCTGGAGGCCGTAGTCGTATTTGGGGCTGAGCAGCCACATCTTCTCTCCTTCCGGCTCTGTGAGGTAGTCTCCCGGCTTAACTATGCGGTTGTACAGAGGACCCTCTGCGTCGCAGGCTACGGTTCCCGGGGTGATGTCTATGTAGGGAAGCAGGCAGCCGGGATTGGGCATAATGCCGAAGGCGGCAATGGGACGGAAAACTCCCTCCGGAGTTTTTGAATCTCCTTCCTGCGTCTTTCCAAGGCCGTTTTTGCCTATGAAGGCAGCTCCGCTGAAGACTGGAGTCCAGTTGCCGTTATCTGCCTTGACGAAGTAGTTTACCGTGGCGTCGGCTCCGCCGGTGCTTTCTACGGCGAGGAGTTGCTTAGCCCCGGGATCTGCTGCGAATTGTTCTTTGGCGGCCTGGAGTGTCATTTCTTTATGAAGATGATTGCCATCAGCGGAAGTGCTATGAGGGCCATTGTGGCGCTGACGGGCAGGTAAATGCCGAAGTTGACGTATTGTACCACCAGATATGTTATCAGCAGCAGGGCAGTGCCCATTCCTGCGCCGATGGCATAGTGTACGCGGATGTCTCCTTTCTTGTATACGAGGCGGCTCAGATTTGGCACGCCCAGAGAAATGAATCCGATGGGACCGCAGATGCTTACCGCGCTTGTGACAAGGAACATGATTGCCAGAAGGCTGAGCGCTTTGTGAAGGTTGCTCAACTCTGTTTCTCCGCGGAAATGGGCGGTGAGGCGCTTGCTGTCCAGAAGCGCGGCTGCAAGGCCCACTGCGAAAAGGCACAGGGAGAAGATGATGTCTGCGGTGGTTACGCCCTCAAGCCTGAAGTTTGCAGCGCCCCAGAGGTAGTACTGCTTGAGCAGGTCTCCGTTAGGCGCGTTTGTGACAACTATGGTGCCGAGCGAGCCGATGAATGTGCCGAAAAGTATGCCGAAGGTGATGAGGCTCTGGGTGTTTACCTTTAGTGTTACGAAAAAGCACACCAAGGTGCAGATGAGCGTGCAGATGAAACTGCCCACCGTGAGGGAACACCATCCCGACATTGTGGCGGCTGCGGCCCCGAGGCACGCCGCGCTGCCAAGGCCCAGGCTGTATACGTCTCCCAACTGGTTGCGCCAGAGATATTGCATCTGGATGCCGCCCACGGGACGGGCGATTCCGGAGATGAGGACGTATAGAAGACTTAGCAACATGGTCTGCAGTGATAGCAGGCCAAATATAGCTATTTTTTGAAAATTATCAGAGAGCCTCCATGAATTCGAGGCCAAGGTCCGCGATGAGCTGTTCTACCTCTTCGCTGTTCTCTATCCAGTTCTTAACTTCTTTTGACATAGCTGTATCTTTTTTTGTTTTACGATGCAAAGATACAGTGCCGTTTTGTCAACTTTTGACACAGTTTTAAAAAATGTCATTTTTTTGTTTCTTCCGCCCAGATGCGCTCAAAAACGCTGCGCAGGGCCTCTGTGTCCCTTATAATGGTGCGAAGTTTTTCCAGCTGCGCCTCGTTGGGCGAGCCGGGAACCCAGAGGCGGAGGTAGCCTCCGTCGCCGTACTTCTCCCTCAGGTGCTCAAGCGTGCGCTGCCAGTGGCCCCCGGCGTCCAGGGCGGGGTAGTGGTCCAGCCCGTACTGAACGGTGCGGCGGATGATGGTTAATGGTTCGATGAGCCTGTCGGCCTCTGCCACCAGCCGTCCGTAAATGCCCCGCGGTTCGCTCTTAGACGATGCCCGGTGGTCTTCTGCCGCACGCGCGACGGTCTCCAGGGCGTCGGGACCGAAGAACTCCCGGAGGAACGGATCCTGCCGTATTATCCGCCCGGACTCGAGGTGATGCGTGGCCCTGTCCACCGCAAGTCCCAGGTCGTGGCAGGCTGCAGCGGCGTAAAGAATGTTTCTGTCGATGCAGGAGGATACTGTTCCAAGGGGCAATTCGTAAGGGCCAAGCCCCTTGGAACAGTATCCTCCTGCATCGATGGTGTCTGCCATCTGGAGCGCTCTGGTGACGACGCTGCGGGCATGGTCTTCCCGGTGCGCCTTGTCGAATTGTGCGTACTGGGGGATGACGGTGCCCTCGATATACTCGACCAGCGACGGGTCGATGCCCTTCAGCAATTCTTCGTAAGTGCTTGTCATGCCGGTGGTTTTATTTGACGGAAGCAGACGGGATGTCGCTCCAGAGCGTTGTGTAGTGGGGGGACTGGTGCTCGCGGCTGCTGCGTATGCGGCCGTCGCCCTGAACGCCGAACCTTACTGCGCCCCGTCCGAAGCTGGAGCTGATCTTGTCTATGGACTCGGACAGGCGGCGGTCGGTCTCTGAGGCCGCTTCGTCTACGAACAGCGAGCCGGGGGCGTCTTCTTTCTGCATCAGCTTGGTAATTACTACGCCCGCTTTCTTGTAGCCGTAGCCCGTGCGGTACAGTGCGCGCGCCGATGCAACGGCCGCCGCCACTATCGCCCTGTGCTCGCAGGTGCCGTCGGGAAAGACGGCAAGGTGGGAGCCGTAGGTCTGCGGCGCTCCTTCCTTGAAGCGGTTGGTGAAGGCGAAGGTCGCCATCTCAAGGGCGAGCGACTTCTGGGCGCGCAGATGGCGGGCGACGTCGGAGGCGAAGTTGGCTACTTGTTCGCACAGGAGGCTGCAGTCTGTTATGTCGTGCGCGAAACTCCTTGATACGCAGATGCTCTGCTTGGGCTCTACGATGTCTTCGAACTCTATGCTGGGCACGCCTTTGAGCTCCTGCCAGGTCTTCCAGCCCGGGAGGGCGAACAGCTTGCGGACGGCGTTTTCCGGCAGGCACACGTAGTCCCAGGCGGTGCGTACGTTCATACCTGCGAGCTTGGCGGCGCTTCTTCTGCCAATGCCCCATACGTCACCTACAGGGTACTTGCGCAGTACCTTCTCTATGTCTTGCGGACGGTGCATGTAGCAGCCGCCGTTAAGCTTGGGATACTGCTTGCACAGCTTGGACGCTATCTTTGCCAGCGTCTTGGTGGGAGCGATGCCGACTGAAACGGGTACTGCCGTGAGCCGCCGGCACTGCCG